>JAXJQQ010000001.1:0-16993 GCA_036311065.1 Acutalibacteraceae bacterium
GAACAAGAGCCTCGGCAGTTGCAATATTTGTTGCAACGGGAATATTGTGAACGTCGCAAAGTCTTAAAAGGTTTGCTTCATTTGGCTCGTTAGGCTTTGCAGTAAGGGGGTCACGGAAAATAAGAAGAAGGTCAATTTCATTACAGGCAATTCTTGCCGCAATCTGTTCCTCGCCGCCCTGATAACCGCACAGGAATCTGGTGATATCAAGACCCGTTGCTTCACTGACTATTTTGCCTGTGGTTCCTGTGGCGCAAAGTGAGTGTTTGCTGAGTGTTCCGCAATACGCTATGCAGAACTGGGTCATAAGTTCTTTTTTTGCGTCGTGTGCAATGAGAGCAATGTTCAAATCAATATCCACCTTTCCTGAAGTAATTGTGTTGTCAACACCGTTAACAAGCGCATTTTTACTTAACATCATACTAATACATCTTAACAAAAAAGTTGTTGCAATGCAATAGATTTTTGAAAAATGAATCGAAAAAACTATAACTATTGTGAAAATTAAACAAAGCCTTTCGGCAGATTTTACAACTTTAAAGCGATATAATCTCCGTCAATTCTCTTCGCAATATTTCCAAAAGGAATATACGACACCTGGCCTTTTCTGTAAATAGATTTACCCATAGCACTAAGACGGATTTTTGCATCCTCAGGTACAACACCTATAAGCTGAATCTGAGTGGAATCAATAACAGAATCAATATTGAGAAGTCTGCCCTTTTTTATATCCTTTTTCATAACTCTGTTGATGATAAGGCGAACATCTTCAACTCCAAGCTTGTTCATCTGAGCACCTGCAACGCAGGCACTTCTTACACACACAAGGTCAGGGGTTGAAACAACAATACCTCTGTCTGCCGCAGCACAGGATACGGTAAGTCCGCGATCAATTCCCGCAGGTGCATCAATAAATATATAATCAAAATCGTCTTCGTAATTTTGAAGAAGCTTTTTCATTCTGCCTTCCGTAACACCGTCATAATCCGGCGGACAGGTTATAACGCTGACATCAGAGGAGACATAAACGGCATCCTCAGGATTACAGCGGCCGAAAATAACATCGCCCCAATCGTAAAGGAGCTTTTCCGTAACACCCGTCAGAAGGTCAACACTTCTGAGAATATCACAGTCAATTATCAGCACCTTTTTACCCATTGCTGAAAGTGCCTTGCCGATTCCTACGGTAAGTGAGGTTTTACCCACACCGCCTTTACCCGATGCTATTACTATTTTTTCCGCCACAGTGCTTCCCTCCTTTTATCTCAGCAGTACATTTTCCTGCTGCTGTGCTTCTTCTAAATCCTTTTCTCTGAAATAATATTCCATTATTGCCGAAGCGATAGGTGCAGTTGAACCACCGCTTCCTGCACCTTCAACAGCAACAGCAATTGCAATTTCCGGATTTTCATATGGTGCAAAGGTCATAATGAAGCCGTTATAGGTTTCTATCATTTTGCCCTTAACCCGCTTTTCAATTGTGCTTGTACCGGTTTTTGCAGCAACATTTACGGGTACCGCAGAAAATTCTGCATAGCTTTCCGTACCTACAAGAAGCATACCCCTGTGAACAAGATCCCAGTTTTCATATTTGAAGTCTGCCTTTGAAAGCACCTGAGTTTCAGTTTCGCTGACTGTTCTTGACAAGTCTGCAGTCTTAACGCTTTTTATAATACTTGCCTTGTATCTTACTCCCTTGTTTGCAATAGTGGAAACGTAAGAGCAAAGCTGAATAGGAGTAAACTGATTATCACCGTGACCGATACCTGCCTGAATGGTAAGACCGGGAGTCCACAGTTCACCCTTACCTGTACGAAGGGCGACAGAGTCAACTGTACCCACACTTTCCGTAAGCTCAATGCCCGTTTTTTCACCAAGACCGAACATTGTGAAGTATCTGTTCAGCTTTTCAATGCCAAGAAGTCTTGAGGTTTCATAGAAAAAGATGTTGCATGAATTATAAAGGGCATCAATAACATCCTGATAGTAATGCTGACCTGTGCAGCCGGGCTGATAGTCTTCGTAATAGGTGTAAATACCCTTACACTTGATTTTTGTTGAAGAGGTTATAATGCCCTCTTCAAGACCTGCCATTGCAACTGCAGGCTTGATTGTTGAACCGGGAGTATAGGTGCCTCTGAGTGCTCTGTTCCACAAGGGCTTGGACTCATCCTTGTTAAGCTCTTCAGAATTTTCCTGATATGTGTCGTTATCAAAGGTGGGATAAGAAGCCATTGCAAGACAGTTATTGTTTTTTGTGTCCATAACAACAACTGCACCCGACATAGGATAATCACGTGAGGTTGATGTCTGAAGCGATTTAACACCGTCGGCAAGAGCCTTCTGTGCCACTGACTGAAGCTCATAGTCAATTGTGCTGATAACGGTATTGCCTGCAACAGGCTCAACAAGGTATTCTTCGGTTTTGTTTCCTGCTGCGTCGGTGGTTATAAGCTTAACACCGTTACTGCCTCTGAGTTCACTTTCCATAGCAGATTCTATACCACTTTTGCCTATAACATCATTAATAGTATAGCCCTTATCCTTATTAGCCTCGTATTCGCTTTCACTGATAGCTCCGACTCTGCCGAGAATGTGGGGAGCAATTGAGCCGTCGGCATATTCTCTTTCGGTGGAAATCTGAAGCTCCACACCGGGAAGAAGGTCGCTTCTTTCCATAATTGCAGAAACAAGGGCACTTGAAACATCGGAAGCAAACTCATAATTTCTGCCCGCATTAAAGCCGTCCTTCACCATTGAATAGTAAACAGATGCAACCTTTCTTGCCTGCTTTACGGAAAGCTCTTCAAGCTTATAACGCTCAACAAGGGCATCAAAGCAGTTTTCAACACTGGCATAATAGTTAAGGTCAAGAAACGCCTCACTTTTAAGGTATGACACCTCATTGGGTCTTTCTTCATCAAAATAAAGCTTTCCTTTTTTTATTTCTATGGGTAGATTATCATTCCAATCGGTGCCGTTTTTGTCGAACAAACGGATAAGCTCAAGAATTATTTCATTTCTCTGTGTGTACTCTTTGGGAAAATTCTCATAATTAAAAATAATTCTGTTCACCTGACGGTTTGTAACAAGAGGATAGCCGTTTCTGTCCAGAATGTCACCGCGGATGGCTTCAACCGTTACCTTAACACTCGAAACCGCCGTATTTTTATCCTGCTGGGGATTGATAATCTGTAAATTGAAAAGATTCACTGCAAAAGCTGAAAAGAGTATTATAATAAGAGCTACAACAAAAATGTATCTCTTTCTGCTGACCTTGGTAGGCATTGTATATTACTCCTTTCATTTTAATTTTCTGAATCAATTTTTCTTTTTAACCGTAGCCTTGTGAATAAAGCCGACAATGTAATAGTAAACCACACTGAATATCAGTGTATAAAGCACCGAAGGAAGGTAATAGCCGAAAAGCACATCCGCTGCCCCTTCATAGCCTTTTCTGAAAATAAAAACAAACCAATACACTGTGTTCACCGCAAAAATACCCGCACCGCCGAGAAGCATATTCGTTGCAAGACTGTTACGCATAACATATGTTACAAGGCAGCCGCTTATAAAGCCGATACCGCAAAGTCCCACAGAGAAAAAACCGTCACCTCTTACAGTGGCAAAGTCCCACAATATACCTGCAAGAGCACCGTAAAAAAGTCCGTTCATACTTCTTTCGTGCACCGCAATTGCCACTACAAGGGGAACTAAAAGCATTGCCTTTGCTCCGAAAACAGTGGGAATCGCACCGTCAGTATGCTGAAAAACGGCAGTGATGACAACAAGTGCCAGAAGCATAATTTTTCTTATGTAATTTTCAGGTATCTTCATTGACATCACCCACCTTTCAACAATCATAATTTTTTATTCAACAATTTCTTCAACGCCCTGACCTGAGAAGTCAGTGATAATGTAAACATCCTCTAATTCACGCACATCTGCACCGGGCTCTACCACGGCATAGCTTGAAATATCATATTTACTTTCAACAACCTCACTTACGGTACCGATAATAAGCCCCTTAGGATAAGTACCGCCGATACCGGAAGTAAGAATAAGTCCTCCGGGAGTTACCTCAGTGGTTCTGCTGAGCCCCGATAAAACACAGTTACCGTTAAGGGAATGCTCAATTGTTGTTGTAAGGTAAGCCGTTTCCCTCGTTTTGCTTTCAATGGCACTTATATTGACCTCGGGATTGAGGATTGATTCTGCCACGCAGTATGAGGGGTGGACCTTTTTAACAATACCCACAACATAGCTGCCGCTTATTACGGGATCGTTCTCACTGATATCATCTGACGAGCCCTTATCAATAATAAGGGAGGTAAACATATCAGCACTGTCCGTACCGATAACGCTGCCTCTCTGCAAACTGAAATCGGGATTATTCTCTTTAACACCGAGCATTGTTTCATAGCTTTCAAGCTTGTGCTTCATATCGTTATAATCAACAATGAGGCTTTCGTACTCTGCAATTTTCTGTTCTAAAAGCTCAATCTCTTTTTTGTATTTTCCTGCGGAAGCAAAGCTGTCCTCAAACCAATTCACCTTTTGTGAAATAAATGCAGATACCTTCTGCAAGGGCTCAAAAACAGTGCCCACTGCATCGGTTACGGGCGAGGATGAGCCCTTTGTTGCAATAGCAATAACCGCACCTACCAAAAGAGCAAGAACAACAAAAAGGAAGGATTTGAACTTTCTGCTTTTTAAAAACTGAAGCATTTTATTTTCACCTTAAAAATTTATATTCTTTTACCGAGATTGCCCAGAGCGTCAGACTCAAGGTAGATGCCCGTTCCGTCTGCAACGCAGTCAAGAGGGTTATCGGCAATATGAACGGGCATACCCGTTTCCTTTGCAATAAGCTTATCAATGCCCCTTAAAAGTGCACCGCCGCCGGAAAGGGTGATTCCGTGCTCCATAATGTCGGCAGAAAGCTCAGGGGGAGTTTTTTCCAATGTCGCCTTAACAACATCAAGAATCTGATTAACACAGTCTGAAAGTGCTTCTCTGATTTCTTCACTTGTAATTGTGATGCTTTTGGGAAGTCCGTCAACAAGGTTTCTGCCCTTGACCTCCATTTTACCTTCTCCCTCATATTCAATTGCAGAGCCGATTTTGATTTTGATATCCTCGGCTGTTCTGTCACCTACAAGAAGGTTATATTTCTTTTTGATATACTGGCTGATAGCACTGTCAAAGCTGTCACCTGCAACTCTGATTGAGCGTGAGGTTACAATATCACCCAGAGAGATAACGGCAACCTCTGCAGTACCGCCGCCGATATCAACAATCATACTGCCGATAGCTTCACTTACGGGAAGCGAAGCACCGATAGCCGCAGCCATAGGCTCTTCAATAAGGGAAACATACTTTGCACCGGCTTCAATTGCAACATCGTGCACATTTCTTCTTTCAACCTCGGTAACACCTGAGGGAATACAGATAGCAACCCTTGCCTTGGTTAAAAATGAGCCGCCGAGAGCCTTCTGGATAAACTTCTTAAGCATTTCGCAGGTAATGTCAAAGTCCGCAATAACACCGTCACGAAGGGGGCGCATTGCAGTAATTGAACCCGGAGTTCTGCCGATCATTTCCTTGGCCTCCGCACCGACGGCAACAACCTTTGCAGGTCTGCCGCTTACATTTATTGCAACAACGGAGGGCTCACGGATAACAATACCCTTACCCTTTACAAAAACAAGTGTGTTTGCAGTTCCTAAATCTATTCCGATATCCTGAGAAAAAAGCATTTTAATAAACTCCCTTCAGAGTGATTTTTTATAAAATAAGACGCAATAAGACATTATAAGATATTATATTATACCTCAAAAGTGCCTTACATACAATAGTAATAAGGAAATTTTTATTTCTTTTTTATTTTTAATCTTTGACACAGAGTAGACAAAGAGATATAATAATTAAAAAGGAGTGTTCACTATGCTTGCAAAGGTGCTTATTGATAATATTGCAGAAAATCCACTGAAATCCGAATGGGGCTTGTGTATTCATATTGAGTTTAACGGTAAAAGTATACTTCTTGATACGGGTGCATCGGATAGATTCCTTGAAAATGCCAAAAGGCTTGGCATGAATATAGAAAATGTTGATATCGGTGTACTTTCCCACGCTCATTATGACCATTCCGACGGTATGGCTGACTTTTTCAATTTCAACAGCAAGGCTGATTTTTACCTCAGTAAAGCTGCAAAGGAAAACTGCTACGGAAGACGTTTTATTTTCAGCCGTTACATAGGAATAAAAAAAGGGCTTACAGAAAAGTTCAGTAACCGCATAAAATATGCCGAAGGCAAGGTAAAGCTCACTGACGGTGTATATCTTCTCCCTCATACCACACCCGACCTTGAGCTTACGGGTAAAAAGGCAGGTATGTATCTGAAAGAAAACAACAAATGGGTGCCTGACAGCTTTTCTCACGAGCAGAGCCTTGTTGTTAAAGCAGAAAAGGGCCTTGTTATTTTCAACAGCTGTTGCCACGGAGGTGCCGACAATATAATAGCTGAAGTTTCACAGGCATTTCCCGGTGAGCACATTTATGCCATAGTCGGCGGCTTTCATCTTTACCGTTCAACTGAAGGTGAAGTAAGAGCCCTTGCAAAAAGAATAAAGGATACGGGCATTGAAAAAATCTACACGGGTCACTGCACGGGAGACAAGGCCTTCCGTATACTGAAAAAGGAGCTTGGCGAAAATGCAATTCAGCTGCGTGTAGGATTGGAGATTGAAGCATAATGACCGACTTACAAAAAGAGCTTTTCTCCTTGCAGGATTTATCCTACAGGGATTTTCAGGCTAAGCTTATGCCCACGGTTGAAAAAGAAAAAATAATAGGTATAAGGACTCCCCTTCTTCGTAATTTTGCAAAAGAGTTCCGAAAAAGAAACGAAGCAAAGACATTTATGGTTGAGCTTCCTCACCGCTATTATGAGGAGGACAACCTTCACGGTTTACTGATACAGAAAATCAAGAACTTTGACGAATGTATAACAGAGCTTGACCGTTTTCTTCCCTTTGTGGACAACTGGGCAACCTGCGATATGATGAGCCCGAAGGTGCTGAAAAAGGAGCCTGATTCCCTTTTGACAAAAATAAATCAGTGGCTTAAAAGTGAACATATTTATACTGTGCGTTTCGGGGTGAAATGCCTTATGGATTTTTACCTTGACGAAAATTTCAGCGAGGATATACTGACTCTTGTTGCCGAGGTGAACCACGAGGATTACTATGTTAAAATGGTTTGTTCCTGGTTTTTCGCCACAGCACTGGCGAAGCAATATGAAAGCTCTCTGCCGTACTTAACAGAAAACAGGCTCGACCAATGGACTCACAACAAAACAATTCAGAAGGCGATTGAAAGCTACCGTATCGATGATGATACAAAAATATATTTGAAGACGCTGAAAATCAGATAAAATTAAAGAGATGACCGACGGGTCATCTCTTTAATTTTATATTATCTTATCACTGAATTTAAACACTGCTGATATATAAGCGTTATCAAAAAACGAATCCTGATTTTTATATAAATCCTCAGGCATACCTTTGCAGTAAACAAACTTTTCATCAAACTTTTCGCTTGCTTTATCCATAGCTTTATCAAAAAGCTTGCTGGAAAAAATCTTATCTGCAGTTTTGCCGATTCCGTTAAAGAACTTTTTTAGGATTTTATAACCGATAAAGCACACTGAAGCTATAACAGCATAGGTTATAATTGCGGCTTTTAAAGAAAAATTCTGCCATATTCCCACAAAAATAATTGCCGTAATCGCAACAGTAAGCACTGCAAGAATTATATTACTTATAACTGTGCGCACATTGTCTGCCTTAACTATAAAATCCGCTCTTCTTTCGGCTTTGTTTGTGAGCTTTTCATTCTGTGAAAATTTCTCCCTGATTTCGCTTTCGTTTTTCAGAGTATAAATCGGCTCAGGAAAAGCAAAATCCTTGCTGTAAAGTACAACCCTCTGATAAGCTTCAAGATGGTCACCTTTTTTAGTTTCAACATAAAGCTCAACGGCGATTTCGTCCTGTAAGGTAAAATCATACTGAGACTCGGTAACAAAACGGTGACACCAATAATAGCCTGCCTTTTCACCGTATTTTTCGGAAGAATAATTATCCTGAGTTGTAAGATTCATTGAAACACGGTCGCCCTCAAAAACTGCAAAATCACTGCCGAAAGGATGCAGTGACATCTGCTGTCCGTTCAAATTGATAAAGAGAGTCTTATTCGATTTATTTTCAAGAAAAATCCTCATTTTTCTTCTCCTTTTGTTTTACTTAATTTATTCTAACATAAAATATAGTTAATTTCAAATAAAAAAGACCCGACTTCTGAAAGTCGGGTCTTTTTATTGAATTTAAACATTGAAAAGGAAGTGGACAATGTCGCCGTCCTTCATAACATATTCCTTACCTTCACTTTTTACAAGGCCCTTTTCCTTTGCTGCGGCAAGAGTTCCGCAAGCCATAAGGTTTTCAAAGGAAACAACCTCTGCACGGATGAAGCCTCTTTCAAAGTCAGAGTGAATTTTACCTGCCGCCTGAGGAGCCTTCGTGCCCTTTTTGATTGTCCATGCACGGACCTCGGGCTGACCTGCAGTAAGGTATGAGATAAGACCTAAGAGGCTGTAGCTTCTCTGAATAAGAAGATCAAGACCGCTTGTCTCAACACCGAGATCTGCAAGGAACATTTCCTTATCCTCCTCGGAAAGGGATGAAATTTCAGCTTCAAGACCTGCACATATGGGAAGTACCTCAGCACCCTCAGCCGCCGCAATTTCACAAACAGCCTTGTAATTTTCGTTGGTGTCGATACCTGAAACAAAGTCTGCTTCGCTCATATTACAAGCGTAAATCACAGGCTTTGAGGTGAGAAGTGCGGATTCAGCAATAATTGCCGCCTCTTCCTCGTCACATTCAACACTTCTTGCAGGCTTTTCGTTTTCAAGAGCTTCCTTGACTCTTTTAAGGAATTCAACCTGTGAAGCAAGACTCTTGTCACCCTTCATAGCCTTTGAGGTTCTGTCAATTCTTCTGTCAATCATTTCAAGGTCAGAAAGAATCAGCTCAAGGTTAATGGTTTCAATATCTCTTTTTGCGTTAACATTGCCGTCAACATGGATAATATCATCATCCTCAAAGCAGCGTACAACGTGAATGATTGCATCAACCTCACGGATATGTGAAAGGAACTTGTTACCGAGACCTTCACCCTTTGAAGCACCTCTTACAAGGCCTGCAATGTCAACAAATTCAATTGTTGCAGGGGTGAACTTTGCGGGATTATACATATCACGGAGCTTATCAAGTCTTTCATCGGGAACTGCAACAACACCCACATTGGGTTCAATTGTGCAGAAAGCATAGTTTGCGGACTGGGCACCCGCATTGGTTATTGCATTAAAAAGTGTACTTTTGCCTACATTGGGTAAGCCGACTATACCAAGTTTCATAATTTATTTTAACCTCGTTATTCAAATTCGGAATTCGGAATTAGGAATTCGGAATTATTTCCGATTCCGCAAGATTACTGAATCCGAACGGTTTTTATTATTCAACAAATATTTTTTCTGACAATTCAGAACACGGTGCATCCGGTGGACTAAAGCTTATCATTATATCAAAGCCTTCACTCAATTCGGAATTCCGCATTCATAATTCCGCATTTATCAGGCTGTTGCCTGACAAAGTGCCTGCTCAATATCGGCGATGATGTCTTCAACATCCTCAATACCCACTGAAAGGCGGATAAGGTCACTCTTAACACCAGCTTCAATAAGCTGCTGCTCTGAAAGCTGACGGTGAGTTGTTGATGCAGGATGAAGCACGCAGGTTTTTGCATCTGCAACATGGGTAACGATTGAAGCAAGCTTCAATGAATCCATAAACTTAGTTGCGGCTTCTCTTCCGCCCTTTACGCCGAAGGAGATTACACCGCAGGTGCCCTTAGGCATATATTTTTTTGCAAGGTCGTACTGAGGATCAGAGGGAAGACCGGGATATGATACCCATGAAACCTTATCACTCTGTGAAAGGTACTCAGCAACCTTAAGAGCATTGCTGCAATGCCTTTCCATACGAAGAGCGAGAGTTTCAAGACCGAGACCTAAAAGAAATGCATTCTGAGGACCGGGAATTGAGCCGAGATCACGCATAAGCTGAACAACAGCCTTTGTAATGTAAGCACCCTTGCCGAAGCGCTCAGTGTATGTAATACCGTGGTAGCTGTCGTCGGGAGTTGTGAGACCGGGGAATTTATCATTCTGAGTCCAGTCAAAATTACCGCTGTCAACAATAACACCGCCGACCTGGGTTGCATGGCCGTCCATATACTTTGTGGTAGAATGTGTAACGATGTCAACGCCGTGCTCAAAGGGACGGCAGTTGATGGGTGTGGGGAAGGTGTTATCCACAATAAGGGGTACACCGTGACGGTGTGCCGCATTTGCGAACTTTTCAATATCAAGAACATTAAGTGAGGGGTTTGAAATAGTTTCACCGAAAACAGCCTTTGTGTTTTCTTTAAAAGCGGCTTCAAGCTCTTCTTCACTGCAGTCGGGAGTTACAAATGTGAACTCAATGCCGAGCTTTCTCATTGTAACATTGAAAAGGTTGAAGGTACCGCCGTAAATTGCAGTTGAAGAAACAACGTGGTCACCTGCGTGGCAGATATTGAAAATTGCAAAGAAGTTTGCAGCCTGACCCGATGATGTAAGCACAGCGGCAACACCGCCTTCAAGGTCGGCAATTCTTGCGGCTACTGCATCATTTGTAGGATTCTGTAATCTTGTGTAAAAATAGCCTGAAGCTTCAAGATCAAAAAGCTTGCCCATTTCAACACTTGAATCGTATTTATAGGTTGTGCTCTGACAGATGGGGATCTGTCTGGGCTCACCGTTTTTTGGTGTATAGCCCGAATGAATACACTTTGTTGCAATTTTGTATTCGCTCATTGTGTTTTCCTCTTTTCGTATAAATTATAATATGTGATAAATGTTTCTTTTTTCTATCTGCTTATTATATTATACTTACAAGCATAAGTCAAGATTAAAAAATCCCGGACTGTATTAACTATTGTCACCCTAACCAAAAAAGCAGTGTCATTTTTGTATGTAATAATAATCCCTTGTATCTCTTACATATGCTTATAACATTCCCTATACTTTCCCAATACTTTGCTAAGGTAAAATATACACAAACAATTGTGGCATTTTTCACAAAAATAAACTGCGATAGTTGTAATTATTGACACAAAGCAACTAAAATTGTATAATAACAGTTAATTAATATTTTCAGAATATATCTTTATATGAGGTGATTACTTATGAATAGAGTTTATAATTTTTCAGCAGGACCTTCAATGCTTCCCATGAAGGTGCTTGAAAGCGCACAGAAGGACCTTATCTGCTACGGTGACAGCGGTATGTCCGTTATGGAAATGAGCCACCGTTCCCCCGAATACGATAAGATTATCAAGGATGCCGAAGCACTTCTTCGTGAGATTATGAGCATCCCCGATAATTACAAGGTTCTTTTCCTTCAGGGCGGTGCTTCAACTCAGTTTGCGGCAGTTCCCCTTAACCTTATGAACAAAAACAAAAAGGCTGACTACATCCTTTCGGGTCAGTTTTCAACAAAGGCTTATAAGGAAGCTCAGAAATACGGCGATGTCAAAGCAGTTGCATCCTCAAAGGATGTTAATTTCTCCGAAATTCCCGCAACTACCCGTGATTCCTTCCGCCCCGATGCAGACTATGTTCACATCTGCTTCAACAACACTATTTACGGCACAAAGTTCAGCTACATCCCCGATACGGGCGATATCCCCCTTGTTGCAGATATGTCCTCCTGCATTATTTCCGAGCCCGTTGATGTAACAAAGTTCGGCCTTATTTACGCAGGTGCACAAAAGAATATGGCTCCCGCAGGTCTTACCCTTGTAATTGTCCGTGAAGACCTTATCGGCAATGCGAGAGAGGATACACCCGCAATGCTTGACTATAAGCTTATGGCAGAGGGTGAATCAATGTATAACACTCCCCCCTGCTGGTGCATTTATGTTGCAAAGCTTGTTTACGAGTGGATTAAAGAGCTTGGCGGTCTTGCCGAAATGAAGAAACTCAACGAAAAAAAGGCAAAGGTGCTTTATGACTACCTTGACGGTCAGGATTACTACATTGCACCCGTTAAAAAGGAAAGCCGTTCAATGATGAATGTTACCTTTGTAACAGGCAATGCTGACCTTGATAAAAAATTTGCTTCAGAAGCTGCCGCAGCAGGCCTTAAAAATCTTAAAGGTCACAGAAGCGTTGGCGGTATGAGAGCCTCCATTTACAATGCAATGCCCTATGAGGGTGTTGTGGCACTGGTTGAATTTATGAAAAAATTCGCCGCAGAAAATCCCAAGGAATAAGGTGAAATAAAATGAAAATTATAAGAACAATGAATAAAATTGCAGAAATCGGACTTAACGAGCTTGACGGAAACAAGTACGCTATTTCCGATACTGCTGAAAACCCCGATGCAATTATGGTACGCTCGGCAAGTTTGCACGATATGGAATTCGGCTATAAGCTTACAGCTATCGTTCGTTGCGGTGCAGGCGTCAACAACATTCCAGTTGACCGCTGTGCTGAAAAGGGCATAGTTGTTTTTAACACACCCGGTGCAAATGCCAACGGTGTTAAAGAGCTTACAATTGCCGCCCTTCTTTTAGCTTCAAGAAACATTATCGGTGGTGTTGAATGGGCCAATACTCTTGAAACCGATGTTGCAAAGCAGGTTGAAAAGGGTAAGAGCTCCTTCGGCGGATGCGAAATACTCGGTAAAAGCCTTGGTGTTATCGGTCTTGGTGCTATCGGCGGTATGGTTGCAAACACGGCAAAAAGTCTCGGTATGAAGGTTACAGGCTACGACCCCTACATCACAATCAGTGCTGCATGGCATCTTTCACGCTCAATTGCTCAGGCCTCATCCTACGATGAAATTTTTGAAAAGTCAGACTATATCACCCTTCACGTTCCCGCAACAAAGGATACAAAGGGAATGATTAATAAGGATACAATTTCCAAAATGAAGGACGGAGTTAAAATCATCAACCTTTCCCGTGCAGACCTTGTTAACATTGATGATATGAAGGCAGCACTTGAAAGCGGCAAGGTAAGTGCTTATGTAACAGACTTCCCCACAGAAGAAAGCATTAACACAAAGGGCATTATCACAATCCCCCACCTCGGTGCTTCCACCCTTGAATCTGAGGATAACTGTGCCGTTATGGCATCTCACGAGCTTGACGATTTCCTTCAGAACGGCAACATTACAAACAGCGTTAACTATCCTTCCATTTCACTCCCCTATTCAGGCGGCGGACGTCTTCTTATCCTTCATAAGAATGTGCCCAACATAATCAGCCGGATAACCTCAAACATTTCTGCAGAGGGCATCAATATTGACAATATGGCAAACCGTTCAAAGGGCGACTATGCCTGCACACTTATTGATATGCCTGATTCAACAAGCGACAAGCTTATTGAAAAGATTTCAGAGATTGAAAATATTATAAGAATAATCAAGGTAAACTGAACAATATAAAAAGCTTAAGGCGTTGAGATTGTGAGAACTCAACGCCTTGTTTTTATTATTCAACTCAATCAGTTCCGAACAGTCATCCGAAGAAATCCTTAATAGCTCCGAGGATTTCTTCAAATATATTGAGCGACTCATCAGCACCCATAAAAAATGCACCTGTGAGCATATATCCGTCAGTCCTCAATGATTGCAAAAAGCTGTTCTCCCCTTAGAAATGTCACTATTTTACAGTTTTTGTGGTTGATGTGGCAAATTCATCGGATAACAAAATATAATTATTCTGATTTTTTTGTAACATTTTGCAAATTCGGTTGTCTAACAATTGACGGACAAAAAGTCATGACAAATCCGCAATTAAAAAGAAAGGAAGGTGAGAGTATGCGAAAAGGAAAAAATGCCGTTACCGATGCTGTGCTTTGTGCGGAATACGAAGCGGTATACCGTTATGTGCTGTCTTTATGCAGGGACTCTGTAACGGCTGAGGACATTACACAGGAAACATTCCTTAAGGCTATGAAGGCTTCAGACAGCTTTAAAAGTAAAAGCAGCCTTTACACATGGCTTTGTGCCATAGCAAAAAGACAATGGCTGAACCAATGCAAAAAACAAAACCGCGAAGCTCTCATCTGCGGTGACAGCATAACGGACAGTCTGCCTTCGTCTGCTACATCTATTGAACAGCTTGTAAGCGAAAAGGACACCGTTATGCACATCCACAAGCTTCTGCACGAAATGAACGAGCCTTACAAAGAAGTTTTCACTCTGAGGGTTTTCGGTCAGTTATCTTTTGCCGAAATAGCCGGACTTTTTATGAAAACCGAAGGCTGGGCAAGAGTTACATATCACCGTGCAGGTAAAATAATTAACGAGAAAATGAGAAAGGACGGATACTATGAATAACACAAAAAATACCCATTTGGACTGTGATATTGTCCGTGATTTATTGCCACTTTATTATGACAATGTGGTCAGTGATACCACGGCAGCTGCAGTTGCAGAGCATATAAGCGGATGCAATGAGTGCAGCAAAGAATATGACAGTCTGTTCTCGGGTTTACCTGATAAGCAGCCGATATCAACAAAGGGCAGTTTTATAAAAATGATGAATAAGAAAAAACGCAAGCAGATAATGACTACCGTTTTTACTTCAATTCTTTCATGCATCATTCTTGTCGCAGGCTTTTTTATACTTACTGAAGTTCCCCTTATTGAGGTAAAGGACGTTGAGGTACACAAGGTTTTCAGATACGACGCTGAGGATGAGGATAAGTTTTTCCTTATTTATTCAAACGTTTTCACAAGCGGTGAACGCTGGAGCACACAGGTAACGGAAGAAAACGGAGAAACGGTTTACACACACACCTTAAAAAGACCCGTAATAACCAAATCTGAAAAAGAAAAGCAAATTTCCTTTAACGCCTTCAGCGCAACAAATCTTTCAGACACCAAAAGAGACAAAGCAATAAAAGCTGACTGTGATAAGCTTGTGTTCTGCGGAAATACCGTATGGACAAAAGAAGATAATAATGATAATGAAATCCCGCCATATGTTTACGCCTATGAAGAATATGAACAAGGCAATCAGGATGAATTCGGCGACAGTGACTCCATGTACTGGTTCTGGAGCATTGACCTTGACAACCTTAACTCCGCCAGCAGCTATGTAGGCATACAGTACCCCGATTTCAGAACAGTGGAATGGAGCTTAAACGGAGATGTGATTTTTGATTCAGCAGCAAAAGAAAAACAATAAAAAAAAGGCGGAGGTCGTTTTAAAATGACCTCCGCATTATTTTTGTACTTATTCTTAATTAACCGCCTGCTGCAGGTGAAAGCAGCCAGATTTCGTCACCGTCGGAAAGCTTTTTCTTTTTACGCATACATCTTTCACCGTTGACATATACAATTGCATCACCGAATTTAAGCTCCTTATGAGGTATAAGGGCCGCATTTCTTTCGGGCCAATACTTCATCTTGGGATCGTTCTTCATCTCTTCCTGCTTTTTCAGGTCTTCATAATAGCCTTTTTCCATACGAACGGAAATCTCATTAAAAATATCCTGAACATTTTCAGCATTCACTTCAAGGTAACCGAAGCCTGTTGTTGAACGGATAACACCAAAAATCTTAACCTTTACCATAAGGATATACCTCCTTTGCACATTCGGGTACTTTTATTCCGAGCCTTTTAAGCGTACGCATAGTGGGTGCACCATCCTTCCAGCCACGGATAATATAGTAGCTCTTTTTCATTTTATCAAGGGGCACCTTAGTTCTCTTGTCACCGGGTACCTGCTCTTCGTCTGTAAGGCGCTTGGGAAGAGTGTCGGTATCCTTACCCACGGGAAGACCGAGAATAACATTGGCAAGTCTTTCAACATTGTAGCCGTATGCACCTGCTTTGATAAATGAGCCCGCTGTGTAATGTAAGCCCGTTGAAGCGTTAAGAACACGGGGATACTGAATAAGCGGAATGTTTACAGCAAGAATTTCAGGGAACTGCAATGCAATATACAGAATCGGAGTTGAATATTTGAATACCGTCTGCACTGCTCTTGTAAGAAGGCTTGTAGGCTTGTTAACAATAAACCAGGGAAGAATAGCATATGATGTGAACACACAGAAGCCTGCTGCAGAAGCACCCTCCATAACATTCTGGAAGGTTATTGCAAGGCCGGCTTTTCCCTTGGGAGTGTAGGAGTCCATATTAAGACCGAGACCTTCAAGAACAACCATATAGCCTGCATTCAGATGACAGCCGCCACGGTTTGATGTAGCATAACCGAGACCGTGACCTACCGCACCTCTGGGCTCATAAGCGGCAAGCTCCATACCCTTTGCGTGAATAGCAAACTCCTTACCGCCGAAGCGCTCACTCATTCTTTTGGTACCGTCAGCAAGAATATCTCCGATACCTCTTCTGTATGCAATATCGCGGAAAACCTCACTTAAGTTATCTGTCTTACCGAATTCAAGTCCGCAGTCCCACAGACCTTTTTCGTTGAGCTCCATAGCAAAAGCAATTGAACCGGCAGCAGAAATTGTATCAATACCTAATTCGTCAAGCTCATAATTCCACTTGATGATTTTTTCAATATCATCATTCATAAGGTTTGGACCTAAAAGACCTAAGGTTTCAAGCTCAGGGCCTTTTATGTTCTTGCCTTCATATCTTACACGTCTTTCGCACTTCATAGGGCAGGAATAACAGCCGCCGTTTTTAATAAGGTGCTTTTCGGCAAGCTCTTCACCTGAAACCTTTTCAAAGTTTTCAAAGCGGCCGTCACCGAAGTTCTTTGTTGCAAGAATACGGTGAGCCTGCATAGGAGCCACAAGTCCGGCTGTGCCGAGCTTTGAAGGCTGAGCACCTGTAATA
>JAXJQQ010000002.1:0-3961 GCA_036311065.1 Acutalibacteraceae bacterium
CTATGAATAGAATTCAGGAAGAAAAGAAAATTACAGAAAGCATCTTAAAGGGCTTTGAAAACAATGAATTTAAGATGTATTTGCAGTTTATTGTTGATAATAAAACAAAAAAGATTGTGTCAGCAGAAGCTCTTTCAAGGTGGGATAGTCCTGATAAAGGACTTGTTGGTCCCGGTAAATATATTGGGAACATGGAAATAGCAGGGCTTATAAGCAAGCACGACTTTTATATGTTTGAGCTTGCCTGTCGTCAGCTTGAAAAATGGAAGGGTACGGCTTTTGAAAATATCGCTCTTTCCTGTAACTTTACAAGAATAACCCTTTCGGAAGAAAATTTTATTGATAAACTCAAAATGATTTCAAACAGTTATTCTTTTGATAAATCAAAGATTGCTATTGAAATTACCGAAGATGCTATGGAAAAGGACAGAGAAACTGCAACGAATAATGTAAAGTTGTGTAAAGAAATTGGGTTCAGAGTGTATCTTGACGATTTGGGAAGCGGCTACACATCCCTTGCCAATTTATGTGATTATCTAATCGATGTTGTAAAAATCGACCGTGATATTTTACTCAAAACCGAAAATGAAAAAGGTAAAGACCTGTTTACAGGAATTATTGCTCTTGCGCACAGCCTGAATATTAAAGTTATTTGCGAGGGTGTAGAAACAGAAGAACAAAACACACTTGTATCTTCATCTGCTTGCGACTTTGTTCAGGGATGGTATTATTCCAAAGCACTTCCTTTGGAGGAATGTGAGTCATTTATAGATAAATATGAAAATCGGTGATCATTTAGCATAACAAAAAAATATGTATATCCAAGCGATATACGCTTCATAAAATATTTCATGTACTACACCGAAGCCTATCACTCCACAAAGTGATAGGCTTTTTTTGTTGCTGATTGCATATATTGACAATCATTTTAGTATTTGATAAAATAATTTTGAAATACAGGAACATTTTACATATACCTATGTCGTTATATATTAGATAACACTATTCTCGGAAAGGAAGTGAATAAAAATGGATATGAAAGTACATCTCCCTGCGGTTACTTTACCCTTGGAAAAAGGTTTGGAGTATTATTATGCTAATTCAAAGTTCTTGCCTATCTTTTACAGAATCCCAAAAGAGATTTTGGAGGTCAGAGGTAAAGAGCTTATGTGGATTCCACGCACACCGGCTTCAGCCTTTTATGATGCAGAGGTTATAAGATTTGTGGAAAGTGATATTTTTATGAACGGGCTTATAAACTGTGTCGCATATATGGTGTGGCCGTATTTGAATGTAAGTCCAAAAATGGAAGTCTATTCAAATCACGACCCTGCTTGGATAATTGCTTACTCTCTGCCGATATGGATAAGAGGATTTATTGACTATGACGGAATGTGGGATGCAAGAGAACTAAAATCACAAGTTGACTCTTTTCTTCATTTTAAGTATTCATATATCCCTATGGAAGAATCTCAGAAACGACTTTCATATATTGTACCGCAAGTGCTGAAGCAATACAATATTGATAAGGTTATTGAGGTAATAAAAGAAAACCGCTGTTTTGAAGATTTTGTAGAAAACTGGGAAAGTAATCAAAAAATTGATTTTCTTCGTAAATGGTATCATAAGAGAACTAAGCACCCTATTGTGTCGCTTGATGCGGAAATCGAACAATATACCAAGTATAATAACGGACAGGAGTTGGATTTTGAAGATATTACAGCAAACACAGAGGAACAAGTATTATCGGAGGTGATGGTAAAACAGTTTACGGATAGCTTGTCTGAAAAGGACAAAAAAATACTTGAAATGAGATTGGAGGGGCATACACAAGAAGAAATTTCAGAAGCACTCGGTTACAAAAACCACAGCGGAGTTCAAAAAAGAATAACAAAGATAGGCATAGCTTATCAGAAGTTCGCCAATGTCGATTTAGGCTTTGACGAAGAAAACTAATACATCTATTGATTGAAAATTGGTAGGTGTATTTTTTATGCTCAAAATTAAATTTGTGATATTAAAATTAAACTTGTTTTGACACTCTATAACACCAATTTCATATCAAAAGTAGCGGCATTTTTACTGATGGAATTTTCATTTCAGCGGTTGGTGTCGCTTTTTTTATTATACTGACGGCACTTATTAAAAAGTGGTGTCAAAAATCAAAATTTATGACACAAGAAGGAAACACAGATGCGAAACAAAGTAAGAAATTATTATTGCAGAGAACCACCAAATGGCGGAAATGGCCTTATTGCAGTAAAACGGGCAGAATAACTGTCCGGTACTGTAACGAGCAGGGAACTTGTGTACCACAAATTCCGAAAAAGGCGGGACTTCCTTACGGAAATCCTGCCTTTACCCTTTGGGGAGTTCCCCAATCCCCCCTAAAAATTTATGTCAGGAGTGATAATTTTGAAAGAACGAAAAGCACAGTTAAAAACGCGAGTTACCGAAAAGGAAAAGCTTCGCATAGAAAACAAAGCCAAGAAATGTGGCTTGTCGGTTTCTGAATATTTGAGAAAGAGAGCTTTGGGATATTCCCCCAAAGCTCTTTTACCTGAAAGCTTTTATGAATTTACAGAAAAGATTGGCATTTTGTATGAAGCACTCGGCACTTTAAACAGTACCGAACTTCAAGCAGAGGTGTTAAAGCTGCTTGATGAAATTTATGCAAAACTTCTTACACCCGGCAGAAAGGACGGTGATGACTAAATGGCAACCACGGGATTTTGGCCTGTCAAAGGCTCATTAAAAGATGTTGTAAAATATGCAGAAAACCCTGATAAGACCACTAATCCGAAATATCTGGATGATGACTTGGCAGTGGCTCTTAAATATGTGTCAAATGATGATAAGACAGATAAGCAATTATTTGTGGGAGCTATTAACTGTCCAACCGTAAGAGCCTATGAACAGATGATAGCAACAAAACGCCAATACGGAAAAACGGGCGGCAATGTGGCATATCACGGGTATCAAAGCTTTAAATCGGGTGAGGTCACTCCCGAAGAAGCATTTGAAATTGGCATGAAAACTGCACGGTGTATGTGGGGTAAAGAATACGAAATCGTTGTTACTACGCATTTAAACACCGATAATCTCCACAACCATTTTGTCATAAATTCCGTGTCATTTAAAACGGGGCTTAAATTTGAAAACCATATTTCAGATCATAAGCTCTTGCGAGAAATATCCGATGAGATATGTAAGGAATATGGAAAGTCGGTTCTTGAAA
Organism: Acutalibacteraceae bacterium; assembly: GCA_036311065.1. Taxonomy (GTDB): domain Bacteria; phylum Bacillota; class Clostridia; order Oscillospirales; family Acutalibacteraceae; genus UBA6857. Next base: position 3,239 of record JAXJQQ010000002.1, read on the forward strand.
ATGCTGACTTTTACAATGGTGACAGAAATGCATATTGGGTACATAAGCACGGCGGTAAAACTCGTAGAGATATTCTCCGCGAGGATGTTGATGATTCAATAAATAATTCTGCAAGCTATGTAGAGTTTGTTGCTCTTATGAAGCATAAAGGATATGTCTTTTCAAGGTCTGAGGCAACAGACCATCCATCTGTTAAAGCTCCTACTTGGGAAAAAGCAATCCGTTTTGACCGATTGGGTAACGAGTATAAAAAGGACAGGATTTTAGAAAGAATTGCTCAAAAGGGCAATCGGGCTCATTTTAATCAGTTCATCGAACCATATAAGAAAACAAGAGGCAAGTATCGTCAAACACCGCTTAAAGAACTTGAGTATCAACTGCGGCGTGTAAAATATATGGATACGCTTGAAGCTCTGTTTTATTTGTTTATGGAGCTATTAAAGCCAAGCACCCCTGCACCGAAATACACACCGCCGTTATCTCCAGAGCTAAGGCAGGAATTAAGAAAACTCGAACAATATCAAAAGCAATTCAGGCTCTTGCACGATGAGAATATCAACACCGTGCCGGAGCTTGAAGCATTTATAGGTAATTTATCAAAGCAGATATCCAAGCTTGAGGAAGAACGTTCAAAGACGGATAACAAACGCAGACGAGCTAAAACCGTTGAGGATAAAGATATGTATTTGTCCGAAATCAGGGGTATATCTGCACAAATAAAAC
>JAXJQQ010000003.1:0-2423 GCA_036311065.1 Acutalibacteraceae bacterium
CATAAATACTCACTTCGTGTGATTATATACGCCTTCGGCGATGATATACACGACTGCGTCGTGATGATATACCAAGCCTGTCGGCTTGGATAAAAAAATCCGACAAGTCGAAACTTGTCGGATTTTTTGTGTTTACAGCTCAAAATGGCAACAACTCAAAAGAATTTTTAAAATCGGGTGCGGGTGTCCCGCCCTAACTTATTCACTATTCCTTCTTACCTATTACTTCGCCAAAAATCGACCCAAAGATTAGTGGAGAGTGAATAGTGAAGAAGTGAAAAGTAAAATCGACGAACTTCTGTTGAAATTCGTCGATTTTTATATATGTGTTATTTCTTAAATAATGATGTCAGGAAGTTGATAAGCGCAGTAAACCATCTGATAAGCACTGTAAATCTTGAAGTAGTGTCTGTGGTGTCCTTGCTGACATCCTTGTTTTCATCGGTAAGAGGTGTGAGAATTCCTACTTGCTCAACCTTACCGTGTGACATTTTTTCAAATGAAGGCTCATAATACATAAACTGTGAATATGTGCCGTGAAGACCTGTGAAGGATTCCGTTGCTTTAACATAAGCATCATCGTAGAAAAGGTCAAGTGCCATATAATCCACACTGTGGGGGTAAGTGTCGTGTTTGAGTTCTTTTATGTACCATGTGTAATCTGCAAATGGTGCAGTTGAGCCGTCGACCATCTTATCTGCCGAAATATACTTGCCGAAGCCTGCTTCAACTCTTCCGGCAATATAATCATCGGAAAGCTTGCCCTTCAAATCTGAGGTTGTGGCACCCTCAAAGCTCTGTTTACGAAGAGATACCACACCGTCACCGAGAAGATCACTTTCTTCAATAACGGGATACATCTGGTCGCCGTATTTGGTCAAAATATATACCTTTACACCGGCATTCTGCATTTCCTTGAGCGTTGAAACGGTGGCTTTTTTAATTTCGTTATAACCGTAAATCTTATCAATAAGTTTATCATATTTGCCGTCAGCATTATCGCTTCCGAGTACAAATTCAACAGCTTCGTCCACTACCTCAGCACTTACCATACCCCACCAACCGGGACACTGACCAAAAACTTCACGGATAAGACGGGGCAAAAGATTGAGAGATATTTTATCATAGATACCCATAATAAAATCTGTTCCGACTTCAAGAAGTCCGGTGAATGTAGCGAGATTGACTGTTTGCTTAACCAGGTCAAGAACAGGGCTTGTATCAATAAATGTGTTTACAAAGCGGTTCAATCCATCGGGATCGAGATTTACCTTATTGGTATATACCTGGTCTGCAATTTCAGCACCCATAGCAATACTGTTGTACATTATAACGCTTTCGACTTCGTTTTTTGCCTCTTCTGCAAACATATTGAGATATGCATTAACAATAACGTTACCCTCGCAGCGACAAATAATGTTTACCTTGTCATGACCTGTGCTTTTCTTTACAGCATCAACAAAGCGTTTAAAATCCTTCGCATTCTCTCTGGGGTCAAGACGCATATCATACTGGAACTGTATGTGCTGAGCCCAGCTGATAGCATCGTTTGTATGACTGGTGTTTCTACCGCTATATCTTGCTAACAGGTTTTCAATCTGATATTCTGTCTGGATACCGGTGATATTGCCCTCGCCCTTTTCACCGTCATTGTTGAGCTTATAGCCGTCATAAATAGGTACGATTTCCTCTAAAAGAATATCACAGTACTCATCCCACTCGTCAGTTAAAAGAGCTACACCGAGAGCAGGGAGAATATTTGACGTTGCTTCGATGACAGAGTCTGTACCGCCGGAAAGATTGGTTTCAGCCATATTTTCACTGCCGGTACCGAGAGACGGATCTTTGTAGATGTTTGTTCTGCCCTTGACGTAAATAACAGGGGTGACACCACAGTTGCATTTGTAACCGTCTGCTGCAAAAACTGTAAAGCATACAGAAGCGGTGCTTACAAGCATAATTACGGTAAGTAATAATGCAAATGATTTTCTGAGTGTTTCTTTCATTATCTTATCCTCCTGATAAAAATATATAAACCGCTAAGATTCGAAGATACTCCGAGCCTTAACTGTTAATTACTAATTTATTATATCAAAATATTATTAGTTTGTAAATAGAAAATTTTATATTTAAGAACTAAATACTTTACCCTCCAGGCACAAACTACTTCACTATTACGAGCTTGCGAGTAACAAGGTTCTCCGAAACAAAGAAATCTTTGATTTCGTCTTGTTTCGTGAGGTTCTTATTACCTCGCCAAAAATCGACACGAAGGTTAGTGAATAGTGAAGAAGTAATAAGTAAAAATCGACGAACTTCTGTCGAAATTCGTCGATTTTTTGGCCCGCCCAGAGGGATTCGAACCCCCGTTCTTCAGAATCGGAATCTGCTGCGTTATCCAGCTGCGCCATGAGCGGTTATTA
>JAXJQQ010000004.1:0-3349 GCA_036311065.1 Acutalibacteraceae bacterium
CAAATATCACATTCACTGATGGTGAAATAGTTGAAGATACAGAAGATATCAGTAAAGAAGAAAACAAGTTGGCTTCTTTAATTGCTGCTTTAATTGAAGTAATATGTCTTTTCTTTGAATTGATATTTGGAGCTATATCTGAGCTTAAATAAAGGTTATGAATTTATAAATTTGATAAAAAACAACTTAAGGAGATCATTCTGTTTCAATGACTGACGGAAGAAAGATGAACGAAGACAGGGCTATGTACCGTCTGCTCAGAAAGGCGAGTGATGAAATCTGTCTTGAGCACGGACTGTCTGTTATTGAAAACCCGAAAGGCAAACGAATACCCTACAATGTTTACAAAGCAATGCAGAAAGGTATCAAAACAAAATATGATTATATGCGTGAAGATATTGACTACGCTATTCCGAGAAGCAGAAGAAAAAAGTTGATTTAGAATTTACTTTATAAATAAAAAGCCTTGCTTTCAATGTAAAAATGTTTTTTATGATTTCAAGTTGTTTCTTATATATTTATAAACTCTCTCCAAGCTAACCCTCACACTTTCTTCTTCAGACATCTCATTAAGCATTGCAATCTCTTTATATGTTTTCTTCTTACGGCGGACCTTAACGGGTTCGCCGTTTTTGTCTTTTTGCATCTCAAATATGCTGTGACATTCGGGGCAGAAAGCAAGGTTATCAGCTATCATCAGCTGTGTACCAATATCAAGGCTATTGTATGCACCCCACACTGCCTCAGACTGCTCTTTTCGGACAAGCTCATACTCGGGATTAAAGGTGTTATCGCTTGTAACATCCTCTGCGGTTTCCTCAGAATCTTCGTCGCAGTATTGCTTGTAAAACGGAATAAACAAGGTGTTACGCAAACCGGCAGCAATAAGCTCACAGGTAAACTTTGGTGAACGGTCAATCTGTTCTGCAATCTTTTCAATGTTTTCCTGAGTAGCAACTTCGCCATACTCCCTGTAAAGAGCCATAGCCTTGCGGAGTATTTTATCTTCATCGGCATTCGGTATTGTAAGACCGTGCCTCATTGAACGGATATATTCGTGAATCTCATGCTCATAATAATACTTTGCAAAATACAGGAACGGTACATTTTGTGATAAATCATACCTTTCAAGAGCTTTGTAAAGTCCGTGAACAAAGACCATTTTTAAATCAGCAAAATGCCCCTGCATAGCATAGTTTTGGACTATACCGTAAATCTTATCATTGAGCTTTGGCTCATAAAAGTGCAGGAAATAGTTAAAATACCTTTCGTCTTTTTCGGTCAGGTAAAGCTCAATATATTCCTGCAAGGATTTCTTTTCCTTCGGTGCCGTGGCACAGTGAAACATATATAAATCTTCTTCCCATTTTTTCATTATGCCACATCCTTTCCGTTAGTTTTTCTCCGTATCAGCATAGAGTTTTTTACGGCTCAAATCCTTTTTGTACTGTGTTTTGAAATATTCAGGGTCACGCTTGGCTAAAAGCATTCTGTTCTTTGCTATTATCTTTGCCTTTTCTGCGAATACAGGTGTAATTGTCCCTCGTAAAGCTTCAGTACGGATACAACTGCATCGCTTATTGTAAATATCCATAATTGGATTGTTTTCGGACAGTTCTTTTTTACGTATAGCGGCTGCATACTGTCTGCAGGTTAGCTTCTGTCCGTTTATCTTTTTAGGTGCTATGCCGTTGGTACAGTATCTTTGCTTTCTTGCACTCTGCATAAGAAAATACTTGCCGCAGACCTCACATCTTTTGGGATAATGACCGAAGTGCAAACCCTCAAAGAAATCCGTAACAATGAAGCTGCAAAAGCTGTTAAAGTATAGCTTTCTTGCAACAGTAGAGTATTGACTCTTAATGTTTTTCCTAACCTCAACAAACTCTTCATTTACAGAGAATGTCTTGTTACCGAATATCTGCTTTGCGACAGGTAAGAGATGTCCCTCGTCGTGCTTTTCAATGTCAGGCAGAGCATTTACAAAAGCAACAAGGTTTTTATGGGCATAGTACATATCATCGCTGATATTATTGAAGAATGTAATAATTTCGGTTAACTCATTTATGATTCCTTCGCACTCGTTTATATGCTCAAAATCACAATGGCGGTAAGCAGTATCAACTATAACTTCATCTTGGGGTATAAGACCTATTTCAGCTCTCCGTACAAAGTATTCGCATATACGCTGGCCTGTTTCTTCACTGAAGAGATATGCAACCCTTTCTCGGATAGTATCAAAGTCAAGGGTACTGTAAACAGGAATATTTGGCAGAGCCTTCAGCTCCTCAAGAATCATTCTGCCTGTATCGGTAAAATTACGGATGTTAAGATAGCCGCACCTTAACTGTTTAAGAATATTGTGGTTAATTTCGTCTGAAAATACGGAAATTCTTGCGGCGGTATCATTTTTATAAAAAAGATTCAAAAAATTTGTTGCGAATATACCGGCGGGATAGTTCTTTTTGTTCCAATATGCTCTTCCGTCACGGTATGCGACAGTCACAGAAAAGGCTCCCATAGTGCTTTTTCATCTCCTTTTTTTGAATTTTTGAGGTTATTTTACTATCTTTTTCGGGTGAAAAGTGTCAAAAGCTGTATTTTCACAAAATTACGATTTTCTTGTTACGGATTTTGATTTTCACTTGTTACTCTATAATGGGCGATTTTGCAAAAGTGCCCTATTAATTATATAGAGGGAGGTAAAAATCACACCAATCCGATATTAGAATAATTGTATCATACCTGATTGTATTATACAAATTTCACAGTCCCATAAAACGGACTATAACTCAAAACAAAGAAAAACTGCCCTCACAGAAAATAAGAGCAGACTGTTGATAATATTTTGATAGAATGGTATAATTCAAAAAGATAGGAAGTGATAAAGATGAAAAACATAAAAGCCATTCTTTTTGATTCGGGCAGAGTTCTTAACGGACCTGTTACGGGCCATTGGTTCATAACGCCTAACTTTTGGGAATATGTTGATAAGAGTATTTTCGATTCTCTCGATAAAAGCAAAATTGCTTCTTCCTTTACCGAAGCTGATAAATATATTGTAACTCAAAAACTTATGAGAACAAAAGATGAAGAATATCAGCATTTCACAAAGTTCTATGAAATATTTTCATCTCAGTTACCCGAACTGAAACTCACTGCTGATGCAATAGAAAATGTTGCAAAGGATGCCGTGAGCATGAGCCTTGTCGATCATTTCCTTGGAAAAGTACTTCATAAAGAACTGTACTTTATATGCACCCAGGGCAATGGCGCGGTCTACAATGCTCCAGGGCTGCTGAGAATCATGACCAACACAGATTCGAAGATCCTTACCCAACTCCTGAAC
>JAXJQQ010000005.1:0-34563 GCA_036311065.1 Acutalibacteraceae bacterium
ATCAAAGATTATAGATTTTTTATTATTGGTTGAGATGTTGACTATGTTGCTGAAATAAGTCTTTAAGAATCTCAGGATTTTCAATAGTGTATGAAAATGAAGGCAGGATACCTTCCTCTGCTTCTTTGTCCCAAGAGTTTCCATTGTAACTGATATTGATGTTTTTGGTATCATCCAACCATATCTCTGTAAAATCGTTGTTTATGTAAATTATATAATCGTTATTGACTATAATTTTGTGTTCAAAATCTCTGTCCTTGCTTCTGTCTTCTGAAATGGGATTAGCGTTGATTTCAACCTTTTTAATTGTTTTCAACTCTTTGCTTGGGGATTGTGTACTGTAAAAATTATTATCTCCGATATAAAATTTCAAATAGTCAACATCTTTAAAAACAGTTTCATAATCTTTTATACTGTCTATTTTGTTTGTTGTTTTCTCAGAAGCAAACACAAATAGCAAACATAAAACTACTATTATTTGCACTATAATAAAAAGAAGCTTAACACTCTTTTTCACAATAATCACATCTTTTCTTTAGATTGCATTTAATTTTCAAAAGAACACACACAATCAACGCAACTAAATTAACAGATAAAATAATTGTATATGATTTTACAATAGTTTCGATTATGTATTCTAATGTTTCTTTATATGCTTCAATCATATTTCAGCTTCCTTGCAAAAACTCTCTAAAATACCATTTATCATTTCCTCATTTAACATCAAGGTATCCTTTAAGTATCGATTAAATCTTTCTTGCAATATTTTTTCATAAGAGCGGTTGTCATTTTGTTTTTACTTATTATGCCTTGCATATAAAACGGAAGCTTTTCTTTGCTGTAATAATATATCTTGTAGGTGGCAATAGAGGTATATTTAAATGCATTTTCATGAAGCTTTACTATCGCCCGTATATGCTGCCACGGTATATTTTCCTCTGAACCTAAACAGTATTTTATTATTAAGCGTTCTTCAGAAAATATATAACAGCAGGGTGTTATGATAATAAAAGCAATTTGTAAAAGTGATATTAAACCGCATATTATTACTAATATTATTTCATCAAGTAAAAACCAAAACAAAGAAAATATAAGCATAATAACAAAACAAAAGACAAAACCGAATATTCGCTTGTTGATGATTTTTTCACTACTCATATTTCAGCTTCCTTGAAAAAACTCTCTAAAAAGCCGTTTATCATTTCCTCATTCTCATAAAACACATCATCGCATTTTTCTAATATTTCTTCATTTGCTTCAATGTTTTTATCCTGTTCCAATTCAATATAAGCCTTAAACGCTGATTTAATATTATCTGTGAGAACACCGGGAAGGATAGTGCATAAGGTGTCAACATTCTTACGAACATCACCATTGTTTTCAGTGTTAAGAAAATACTGATGATGACCGCCGTTATTAACTTCACTCTGATAAGTCATAAGCTCATTATACGGAGATTCAATTTCACCCTCTGCCCATAAATCCCACATTCTGTTCCATTTTTCATCGGCTTCAGATATAATGTCTTCACCAATGGCTTTGTTTTTCTTTCGTCTGAATATATCAAAAAACATATTTGTTATTCCTCCCAAGTTCCAACAGATTTATAAACTAAAGGATTTTTGTAATCTGCATAATCCTTATTTTTGTTTTCTTCGTCGGCACAATTATCTTTAAGCCACATATAGCGGGTGCCGTCGGGTGTTTCGTAGATATAACAGTAATAATTATCCATATCGTACTCGCCGTCAGAAAGAGGATAGTAAGCAGCGTAGTCCTCTAAAAATACTTCTTTTGCATCCAAAGGCAAACCACTACTGATTTTCACAAATTTTTCTTCAAAGCAAACTACGGAATTAAAGTCCTCGCTTATTATAACATCAGGCTCACTTGTCACAGCCCAAAAACATATACCACCTAAAATAATAAGCACAATAAGCCCTTTTATAATTCCTTTGACGCATCCTTTTTTCTCATCCTCTTTTTCATAAGCTTGCTCTTTTTTATATAATACGCTTGTTCTTTCAGCATACGATTTGCCGTAAAGACTGCTGAACAGATATTTTATATAAAAGTGCGAGGAGAAGAATTTCACCATAAGATATGTTGGAGCAGAGAAAAACAGGTCAAGGAAGATAAGTCCCCAATGCATAAAGAGAAGAATATTTCTCATAAGCTTCAGATATCTTTTTCGGTTTGCGGCATCGGCATCAACAACTTTTATTGTGCCGTTTTCCGCTTCCGCACGAGAAAATATAAAGCCTACAGGGACTATATCAAGAGCATCGGCAAATTTACCGTCGCATACAGAATATATGCCCTCATATAGGTTTATGACCGCTGATTGTCCGTTAAATCTTGCTTCATATTTTACAGATATGTCAAGCGCTGCAGAAGGAAGCTTTTCAGCAAACTTTTTAGTAAACCATGCAAGAATCTTATCTTTGAACTTGTAACTGGGCATTTCTTCATCAAGTTCACTAATCATTCCATTAAGATCATCAAAGGAAGTGGTCTGCGCTTCAAAAATAACTGTGTTACCGCCACAAAACACATCCGTAGAGGTTTCGGGATTTATAACAAGCCTCTGATTATCCATGGTAACAAGCATTTTTTCACTTGTACTGTTGTTTTTAAATGTTACATACATAAGTATATCCTCTGTGTCTATTGCATCAATTTCTTTCTTTTACAATATATCGCCAACCGCAATAATATTCTAAAAACTCTTCATAATCATCTATAGTATCGAGGTCATAATCATAAAAAGTGATGAATGCTATTTCGTTGGTTGATTCATTAATACCCACTAAGTTCATTTCTTTCGGATACCAATCACTTAGCTCAACTCTAAAAGAAAATCCTTCATATGAGAAAATAGGTTCAGCTTCTCCGTCATCAACAGGAACACTATAAAATTTGTGATTACTTTCTATATTGCTTTTCTTTGATTGAAAATTATCTTTATCGTATTTTATTATAGTTGTATATGCTGCTTGTGAAAAAATTGCCATTGAGTGATATTTGTAATTTGATATATTTTTGTATTTACCAAATTTTTCAAAATCAAAGTCATAATTCAGACTATCATTTTCATTGTAATATTCGTTGATTTCTTCAGCATTATCAAAAGTTCTGAATTCAACAGTCGGACCAAAAAAGCTCAAGAAAGCAAAAGATACTAAAGTCAAAACAAGAATAAATGAAGATAAAATAACTCTGATAGCACCGTGGAGCTTTTTTATCAACACCATTGGCAAAGAAAGAAGAATTGCCAAAGCCGGAATTGATATAAGAAGCCATGACGGAATATAACTGCAGATAAGACAAGTAATAATATAAAGAATTGGAATAGAAGCGATAACACATATTGCAATAAGACTAAATATGTATGCTTTGCTTTTTCTCATAGCTGAACACTCCTTATCTTATAAAAATATTATACAATAATATAACACCAAAATCAACTTAACCCTACTGCCATAGTATAATAACAACAGCAGTAGGGATTCTTTTTACTTAATCTTACCTAAAACAAGTGAATACGGCTCGGGCTTGCCGATTTCCTTGGCACTCATTTTATCAAGTGCAAGTGTCATTTTGAGAAATGTTTCAATCTGCTCACACATAAGGTCAAGGCTGAATTTCTCCATCTGATGTGTTTCGTTTATAGCAGTCAGATAGTCGGGAGCAGTTACAAGTGAAATATCGGGAATGCCCACATTTCTCAGCGGCTGACCTTCTCCGAAATGAAGGAAATTATGTCCCTTAACGGTCACAGTTCTGATCATTGTTCTGTTCTTAAGTGCGTCATAATAAACCTTGTCCATTGTTTTGTTTGCAGTATAGATAAGCTCAACGTCAATGGGATTTGTGCACTGATATTTTCCGCCCTTGTCTTTCCATTCCGCACAGCCTAAATGCTCAACACCAAGGCTTGCAACAGCTTGTATGTGTCCCTTTTTACCATCCCACATATCCCGGTGATTTTTAAGCCATTTTGAAGTTGCCTGAATATCGTGTTCCTTGAAATCGGGTAATCTGAAATGGCCTGTAGCAAAAACAAAAATCAGCGTTCTGTCAAGTTCTGCATCCTTTAAGTGCCTCATCATTTCAAGCATTGCAATAGGACCGTTTTCCTCAACGCAGTTAATTCCGTCGGTATGGGTGTTTATTATAATAGCTTCCTTTTTATTTTTGCCCTCAATAACCGCATAAAATGATTCTGTCTTTGCATTTTTCTCTTTTTCTGCAGTAAGTACAAGGTTTACCTTCTTCTTTTCTTTCGCAGCCTTTTTGAGCTTTTCGCCCGATTCTTCACCGACCCAAAGTGCAGGAATGCCCTGATAATCCATAATAAAGGGAAGATACTGTCCCTTTACCATTTCATCGCTCATACCTTCCCAAATGCAGATAACAGCCTTAACACCCATTGCTTTTGCAACAGAGATAAGCGGTATCTTTACGAATGAATCTGCAACGGGACCTTTATAGTTTTTCGGAAGCGATAAGCCGTTCGGGTATGAATTACGCTGATTGAAAGCAAAGCCGGTGGGAACTTTTTCAAGATCTTTAACCTTTACAAGTGCAATCTTTCCTCTTGCGGGAAGATAGTTAATGTGCTTGCCGTAAATCTCAACTATTTCTTCGGTAATACCGTTTTCATTAGTTTCACCCGAATAAGGCCACGCTGAGGTAACTTCAATTTCTTCATCACCGTTAGGATTTATGATTTTGATTGAAGAATGCTTTTCTTCCCAGCGGTCAAAGGAATAAAGGTCGCTGTACGTCTTAAAGCCCATTTTGTGAATTTCGTTTTTCAGATAATCCACAAAATTCTGCTGACCCTCCGAACCTGTCAGACGGAGTCCGAAGCCATTCATTGTTTCTATTCCGTTGAGAACTTCTTCTTTTGATATATTAAAACTCATATTTAGATACCTTTTAGTATTATTTTATCATTAGTAGAATTTGAAGAATATACTTGAACCTTTCAATGAAAATTTTAAAGAAATTAATCATACTGTTACTTGTATTATCAGACTTTGTAGAACATGAAAGAATATCTCCTTCATTGCCCCAATAAACTTTGCCAGCACCATCTTTTACATAAGCCCGGACAATAAAACTATATTCGGTACCGGATTTAAGTGAAGTCACCTCATAACTACCGTTTTTAGTATCGTCAATTTTTTTCAAATTGCCATTATGGTCCACAGAGTATACACGATAAACAAGGTCAGAATGTCCTTGTTTCCAACTTAAAGTAATACTTTCTGTTGTAAAAGAGTCTACGATTGGCGAAATTGCCTCAATAACGATCTCATAATAAAGAGTCTTTCCGCCTGCATAATTACCGATATAATCAACTCTGACGCTATATTCACCGCAACACTTTGAATTTGCTGAATATGTAACCTTATAATCCTTATTCAGACTTAGCTTGTTGCCCTTACTATCCTTTACGGTTACTGTCGGCTTTTGCACCTTTCCGTTATAGGTGAATTCGGATTTCGAGAGCTTCACCTCTCCAACCTTATAAATGACAGTCTGACTTACATTGCTCGTATACACGTCGTGCCTGAGTGCGAAAGTCATAACGACGCTCTCACCGTCACCCTCATCTGTAGCCGCAGAATATTTCAGTGCAACAACAGTGTCACCCTCAACGGTAATCTCATATTCTAAAGGAGAAATCTCCGTACGGCTAGTCATTTTCTCGTCACATACAGCACAGTAGCTCACGTGAGTATAACCAGGCTCAGTAGCAGTAGGAGCTACCGCAGGAATACGGATTATTTCTGTATGAGTGTGAGGCTCAATGGGAACGAAGTCCTTTTTACTGTAAAGCCAGGCGGTAGAGCCTACATAAGCCTTAAAATGTGCGCCTCCGGGAAGAGCACCCGTATCATTCGGAAAAGCGCAGTCATAATTATAAACTACTACCTCTGTTACTTTTGAATCTGTAGCATCCCATCCTGATGCGACACTTGTAATCTCTGGACCGAGAACAAGAGTGTCGGTACCTGGTGTGATTTCAGCTATAAGACAGTTATCAATATAAAGAAAACCGTCTTTGAAATTATCGGGATTATTGTATGCCGCTGTGCCGTAAAAGGCATTGCTTCCGATGGAAAGATAGCCTAATTCAAAATCTATATCACTGAGACTTGTACACTTATAAAATGCACTGTGCTCTATCTCGCTTACATTTTTCGGGATAAAAACATTTTCGAGTGATGTGCATTTTCTGAAGCAAAAAGCTCCAATACCACGAACTAATTTAGGAATGTTAAAATACTTAAGAGCCATACAGTTTTCAAAGGATTTCGGAAGGGATAAAACTGTATCTGCCATATATGCTGTTTCAAGCTTCTGATAATCCTTAAAGGAAATTCCGCTGAGTCCTCTGACTCCTTTCTCTGCCACAAAAGCTTTAATATTATCCTTATAAGCATACCAAGGCTCTTTGTTCGTCGAGGAATATCCGTATACACTGCTTGTGCCTGTGATACGAAGAACTCCGTCGGTACTTAAGGTCCATACGGCTTCATCACCGCACTGACCTGCAGTTGTAATATCAGCATCAGTGTCGAGAGAGCATAAATCACAGATATTATCTCCGTCAGCGTCTATATGTTCGAAGGTTGTATCAACAACACCGCCCGAAACATACATATCACAATTTTCACACCAATAACCTTCACCGTAACCCACAGTTCCGTTACAGTAGGAGTTAGTAGCAGATACAAAATCCGTATTTTCACAGTTACAGATCAACAAGAATCCGCCGCCGTAATTCTCAGCATATTTATGAACTGTTGAACCTTTATAACCATAGGTTACTGCATTTGGAGGCAAAGCTCCAGCTACATCGGGAATATAGCAATCGGGATTCAATATAGTAAACTCACTGATTGCTCCGCCGCTGTATGTAAAGCAATTTTCAGCAATACCCACAACATCCTCACCGAAAACAACATCTCCGCTTGTATATGATCTGATAGCATATCCTGACACAAAAAATACATCGTTTGACCAATGCTCTTCGGACTCGTGGCGCATGGGAGTACCGTCAAAATCTGTTTTTATGTGTACATTCTTACCCTTGATTTCTATATCAGTAAGAGCTGAATCTTCAAATGCCAAGCGGTCAATCAATGTTACTGTTTCGGGAACTACAACCTCTTTAACGGTCTGACTGTTATAAAAAGCTCCTAAGCCTATGGTAGTCACCTTATATTCGCCTAACTCGGAAAGAAGCTCAACTATTTCGGGAACACCAATTAAAGCGGCGCCCTTTACGGTTACCGTACCGGTTTCCTCAATAAAGTAATCAACACCGTTAATGCTATAAGTTTTTCCCTTTTCATATACTGTATCTGCACCCGTTACAATGTTGTTAATTATGTAAGCTTCCGATTCTTCTGTGTAAACAGTTCTATCAACAACTATCTCTTCAGCAAATACATTCAAAGATAAATATGAAAAAAGCGTAAGCATAACCAAAATTATACTCAATATTCTTTTTGTCTTAATCATAGGTATCTCCCTTTTTTATTATTATTTAAAAGTATATCATCCATAATATATTAAGTCCATCCTTTCACAAGAAATAAGAGTCACCTCTTAAAAATCAAGCAAATATATGCTATAATAAATTGAACGTCTGAGGTTTCTCATAACTATTAACGGACTAAAAAAGAAAAAACTTACAAGAAAATGTAAGTTTTTTCAAAAATTTATCGTTTAATATTATGAACGTCTGAAAATTACAAACAGGAGCAAATGTATGTTACTTTTTTACACTCTTCTTATAGAAGAAGATAATGACAAAGCAAAGTTTGAAAAAATATATACTTTATATAAAAAGAAAATGTGGTATGCGGCAAATTCCGTTCTTGCCGATGCTTATCTTGCCGAGGATGCAGTACATAATGCTTTTATAGGTATTGCAAAAAATATCAAAAGAATAGGAGATGTTGAATCCTCCAAAACTCTTTCCTATGTTGTTACTGCCTCAAAAAACTGTGCAATAGATATATTAAGGAAAAGAAAAGGTCTAAATGAAGTGAATATTGACGAACTTTATGATGTCAGTGATAAAAACAGCAGTTCTTTTTCCAGTACAATCGAAACAGAGGATTTTATAGTAAAAACTCTTGCAGCCATGCCAACTGTTTACAGAGATGTTCTGTACCTTCTGATAGTTGAGCATATGTCCGAAAAAGAAATAGCTGAGCTTTTAGGAAGAAAGCCGGGGACAATCCACCAACAGGTTCGCCGTGGCAGAATGATTCTGAAAGAAGAACTTATGAAAGGAGCAAAAGGCAATGGAAATAAGTGATGCTATGTTAGCTTCAGCATTAATAAAAGTTAAGAATTATGATATTTCCTCAATACCTGATGACAGTGAAATAGACCATGCTTTCAGTGCAGATTTTGAAAAGAAGATGAATAAGCTCATTTCTTCTTTCGATAAAAACAAATTTAATGTTTCGATTTTAAGAAATACCCTTACAAAAGCAGCAGTTATAATTCTCACTCTTTGCATTGGTGCTTTTTCACTCATTATGATAAGTCCTCAAGCAAGAGCAGATTTTAAAAATGCAATTATGGAGTTTTACGAAACACACATTAAATTCTACTTTATTTCAAGTGATGAGACTTCTATTGATTTCAGCAATTACGAAAGTATAACCGCTGAATATATTCCCCAAGGCTTCGTTATGAAAGAAAAATATAATGAATACGAAGCTGTCGGATACAGATATGAAAAAGCAGAAGAAAATCTTGCCTATGATATTTATGTTTCTCTCAACGACGGGCTTTCAGTTCATACCGATAAAGATAAAAACCATGTTGAAGAAATTCTCATTTCAGGAAGAGATGCCTATCTTATTTCGGGTGAAAATGAAGGAAAGTCTTATTCTACTCTGATTATCACGGGAAACAAGATCACAGTTACGATTTACGGACAACTTGACAGAGCGGAAATTATTAAGGTTGGCGAATCCCTTAAAGAAGAATAAAAACTCAAAGATCTAGTAGGTATGCCGCCACAGAAATTCTCCCCTTATAATTTTTGTTTTTAATGATTAAATATAACAACAACTCCGAGCAGACATAAATCTACTCGGAGTTGTTTATTAGATTAACGCTTATGTGTAAATCAATTCTTTGCAAATAATTTCCCTTGCTCTTGATTCAATGTTACTCATACAGCATACCCATTCCAACTGGCTTTCTTCTTTCAGTTGTTCGGTAACACCCTCAGTTGCTTTCATCTGTTCCACAAGAGAATCAAACATATCTTGTGCCTGTTTTTCTACCTCGGCACAGTGCTGATAAAGTTTGCCCTGAGTAAGTAGAGCCGAGAATAATACTCTCTTATTTTTCAATAAATAATCCTTGTGCATCATTCCCCATTTACCAAGTGTGATACTTGTTTCTACGGGTGGTAATACGAGATTCGGAATGAGATAATCACCAACATTGCGATAACTGATAGAATTTTTGTTTGACATAAAAAGTCCTCCTTATTTTTTACTCTTCTTAATAATTTTCAGTAACAGTTCATCAACATCTTCGGTGGGCAAATCCTCCGACAAGAGCATATTGCGAAACTCATTCATACCGTTGATAAGTAAATTGCACTCAAAATCTGTAAACTTGATTTTTGTTTTTCTGCTCATAAAAATGACCTCCTGTTATTTGGTAATTTCATTTTACCTTATAACAAGAGGTTAGTCGAATGTGTGGATTTAGCTGTAAAAAGAAAGAGAGAAAAGCGTTAAACTCTTCTCTCTGCTCTTTGACTCATCGCAATGCTCGTATTCTTAAGTTAGTGTCCTTAAGAGTACGGCGCATTAGGTTCGGATTTTTTTACTTTTTATCTCTTCACAACCTCACCCGTTTTGGCATTGATAATATTATTAAAAACGCAGATGTGGGTTGTGGATATGAATTTGTCAAGATGAAGGGAGCCGAAGTACCAGTGGTCAAAGGTGCAGATTCGGCTTACATCCTCAAGGTAGGTGTTGATTGCCGTAATACTGGCGTCAGAGCCGGTGTCAAGCAAAAGGAAGTCCTTGATTTTTGCAGGTGGCTCGTGGGTGATGATAAGGTCAACCTTACCGTCATATTTCTGAAGGTTGTCAACGCCTTCAACAAGCTCCTCCCTTGTGGGTATTTCCATGTCTGACCAGGTGTCCATTTCAAAGCGGATGTCAATATCGGGGCTTTCGCCGCCGCCCATTGTGAAAATCTTTGTGCCTTCAATAGTAAAGACCTGACCTCTCATCAGGTGGAAAATGTTGGTTGCAATGTGGTGTACCTTGCCACCGTTCCACTTTTTGATTTTCAGCTTGTTCAGCATATCAAAGTTTTCGTGAGTACCGTCAACAAAACAGATATTATATTTCTTACGGCTGAGCCTTTTAAGAACATTCATCTCTTCCTTTGAGCCGTTCCATAAAAATCCGAAGTCACCGCAGATAATAAGTGTATCACCCTGCTTGAGCTTTCTCAGTCTGGGGTCTTCAAATCTTGAAGCAATGCCGTGTGTATCACCGGTTACATAAATCATAGTCTTTTCCCGTGCCTTTATGGCAGTTCCTTTCTTTTTCAGAAAAAGTTAACTTTTATTTTTGCTAAAGGTATATACTTTTTTATTATAAATTGGTATAATACCAAGTGTATAACTTCTTTTTATGTATTTTATCATATCTTTTTATATATTGCAAACATTAAAAGAGAATTTCAAAAAATTTACTTCCGGAGTGTAAAAGACGATGAAAAAGCTTATTTCCTTTTTTCTTTCCTGCCTAATGCTTGTGCTTATTGTAAGCTCCAGCATTTCTTCTTCGGCACTTTTTGATTCAGGCTCAGTTACTGCAGAGCTTAAATCTTCAATTTATTTTATGGAAAACCTTGATGAAGGTACAGTGTTCTTTGAAAAGAACAGCGAAAAGAAAACCCCTGCAGCCGCCTTTGTAAAAATTCTTGCATCTGTTGTGGCTTTGGAAAAATGGGGCAACCTTGACGGTATGGTTACCGTAACAAAAGAAAATCTTTCACTTGTAAAATATGAATTCGGTGTAAGGGTTGCAAATTACAAGGAAGGGGAGAGCGTTTCCAAAAGAGAGCTTTTTGACTGCCTTGTGATTTACGGCGCAAACGATGCAGCAAGTATAATTGCCTATGAGGTTTCAGGCTCCCTTGATGCTTTTATTTCCGAAATGCAGGCACTTTGCACCAAAATCGGCTGCACCTCAACTGAGGTTAAAAACATAACCGGCTTTGACACTGAAGGTCAGTACACAACAGCCCGTGATGTTGCAAAGATTATAAAATATGCAATGAACTATCCCGTGTTTTCCGAAGCCTTTTCAGCAAAAAATGTTGTACTTAAGGAAACACCGTCAAATAAAGAAAGAACATACAACGCTTCCAACAAAATGACCAATGCCGCAATTCCCGACTATTACCACTCCTCAGTAACGGGAGGTAAGCAGACGGGTACGGAGAAGGCAGGCGAATGTATAGCAGTAATTTCCAATAAGGACGGCTATTCTTACCTCACTGTTGTTATGGGCGGTAAGCTTATGAATGTTGACTCTGACTCCTCAATGGAAAATACCTGCATGACCGATGCTAAAAATATGCTTTCCTGGGTATATGACAATATCCGTTACAGAGTTATCGTATCTCCCGGACAGACTGTAAAAACTCTGCCGGTTATTGCAGGTAAGGGCACGGATAATCTGCGACTTGTTCCCGAAACGGAGGCTTCGGCACTTGTTCCCTCAAAGGCGTCTCCCGCATCAGTGATGTTTGAAATTATTGAGGGTACGGCAAAGGAAAAGCTTATGGCACCCGTAAAGGCGGGTGAAGTGCTTGCTCAGGCAAAGGTTTATTATGCAGGTCAGGAGCTGACAACGGTAAACCTTGTTGCCGCAAATGATGTAAAGCTCAGTTTTATCGGCCTTATTATGGCGGGTATAAGGGCGGTTGTAGGTTCAACGGTGTTTATGCTGCTTTCATTTGTTCTTGCTGTTGCGGCTGTAGTAATTTTTCTGAAGAATTTCCTTGACTATCAGAAAAAGCAGAGCTCCGGTAATAACAAAAAATCAGCAAAGGCCCCGCAATCGGCGGCAAAAAGGACTGCATCTCAGGCAAGAAAAGGCGTAAAAACACCGCCTGAGAAAAAACGGAACGAAGCGAATTCTCCCGTAAGAAAAAATACAAGAGGACCGCTTTCTTCTTACAGTAATAACAGAATCAATAAGGATAACAGATAAAAGAGGAAGGATGATAAATATGGAAAAAGCTTTCAGGTTGCTTTTTACCCTTATAATTGCCATTATCACGGCAGTGATGGCATTCTCTTTTTCATCATCGGCAGCTGATGAAAAATGGGTTTGTGCCTGGGGTACTGCACCGACTAAAATCGGTATTGACGGTTATCAGAATATCAATGCCTATGTGGGTGATGTAACAGCCAGAGTTGTTATCACTCCTACGGCAAGCGGTAAAAAGCTGAGAATAAAAATGTCAAACAGATACGGCAAGGAGCCTCTTGTTCTTACAAGAGTTACTATTGCAAAAAGTCTCGGCGGCTCAAAGATTGATACTGCCACAACTAAAATCATAACCTTCAATGAAGGCTATCAGGGTATCAACCTTGCTCCCGGTGAGGAAATTTATTCCGATCCCGTTGTTTTTCCCGTAACCGCTACTCAGGATAAGGTTGCTATCAGCTTTTTCGCTGAGCAGTTTACTGAAATCAGCACTATGGGTCTTTCAGGTGCTGAGTCATTTCTCGCTATCGGCGGCGATAAAACAAGCGATGCAACCTTCGGCTTTGCAAGTGTAATGGAAAATCAGCAGATTCTGGATCTTATTTCAAAGCTTCTCGGAACTGACCTTGACCTTAAGCTGGGCTACAGCATAGTTAATGTTGTTCCCTGCATTGCAAGCCTTGATGTCCTTACCGAGCCTGATAACGGCTACAGTGTTGTTGTTATGGGTGACTCAACAGTTGCAAACGAATTTCCGCTTTATCTTGCTCAGGCAATAAACAAGGCGGGGGTTACCAATGTTGGCGTTGTCGGTAAAGGTATTATCGGTAACAGTCTTCTTTCAGACGGACTTGGTCTCGGCTCTGAAATTTTCGGTATTTCAATGCTTTCCCGTTTTGATGCCGATGCACTCAGCCAGTCAGGGGTTAAATATGTAATTGTAAAAATCGGTGCAAACGATATTATGCATCCTGTTTGTGTTGATAATATAGGAAAGGCAGAACAGCCTACTGCAAACGATATTATTGAGGGCTACCGCAAGGTGTTCAAAAAATGCCACGATGCAGGCATTAAGGTTATTGCAGTGAGCATAACGCAGTGGAAGGGCTCCACAAGGAACTATTTCGGTAGCGGAGACCAGTATGTAAGAACTGCGGAAGAATTCCAGCAGGACTGGAAAATTGCTCAGGATGTTAACAAATGGCTTAAGAAAACAACCGAGCATGACGGTTATGTTGATTTTGTATCTCTTTCATCCAACCCCAAGGATCCCGATGCTTTCCTTCCCGAATACACTATCGACGGTATACATCCCTCCGATTCTCTTCAGAAGGTGTGGGGAGGCAGCTTCCCCTTAAGCCTTATCGGAATCGGCAACAGTGTTAATAAGCTGACTCTCAGTGCTGAAAGTGCAACAATTTATACAGGTAAAACAAAGCAGCTTACAGCAACTGTTTATCCAAAAACCGCCCTTGATAAGAGCGTCAAGTGGTATTCTTCAGATTCAAAGGTTGCAACAGTTGATGAAAAGGGTCTTGTTACGGGTGTTTCAAACGGTACTGCAGTTATTACCTGTAAGACCAATGACGGCGGTATCACCGAAAGCTGTACCGTAACCGTTAAAACAGCAGTAAGCTCTGTTTCACTCAATAAAACAGAAGCTTCAGTTTACGTAACAAAGAGCCTTCAGCTTAAGGCGACGGTAAAGCCGTCCACTGCTTCAGATAAGGCTGTAACATGGAAGAGCAGCAACGAAAAGGTTGCAACTGTTAACGAAAAAGGTAAGGTATACGGTGTAGGATCAGGTACGGCAACCATTACATGTAAAACAAACAACGGCGGAAAGACAGCCACCTGCGTTATTACTGTTCTTAAAAAGACAGAGGTAATGTCTGTTTCCCTTACAAAGACTTACACAACTACATACAAAGGCAGAACATATCAGTTCAAGGCTAAGGTAGGCCCCGAAAATGCTACCTTCCCCGAGCTTAAGTGGACATCCTCCGATACAAAGGTTGCAAAGGTTGATTCCAACGGTCTTGTAACGGCTGTGGGAAAGGGTAAGGCTGTAATTACCTGCTCATCTGTGGATAATCCTATGATCAGGGATTCTCACACCGTTAAGGTTTATGTTTACCCGACAGGTGTTAAGCTTAATACAAAAAGCACATCGGTTTATGAGGGTAAAACAAAGCAGCTCACGGCTACTGTAAGTCCTGCTGATGCTTCAAACAAAAATGTTAAATGGACTTCTTCAGACACAAAGATTGCAACTGTAAGCAGTACAGGCCTTGTAAAGGCTAAAAAGCCGGGTACGGTTTATATCACCTGCACAACCGAAAGAGGCGGTTTTACCGCAAGGTGTAAGATTAAGGTACTTGATTTTGTAAGTGTAAAATCAGTTAAGCTTAATAAAACAAGCCTTACAATTGATGACAGCAAAACCTATAAATTCACCGCAACGGTTTCACCCTCAAACGCTTCGGAAAAGGGTCTTAAGTGGAAATCCAGCGACCCGAAAACAGTTTATGTTAACTCAAAGGGTGTTATTGAGGCGATGAAGCCCGGTAAGGCAACAATCACCTGCACCACAGTTGACGGAGCAAAAACAGCAAAATGTGTTGTTACCGTTAAAAAGGTTGTACCAACAAAGGTTACGCTTAACAAAAAGAGCGTAAACATCGGTTACAATAAAACCTATCAGCTCAAAGCTACGGTTTCACCTTCATACGCAACAGATAAGAGCGTTAAATGGAAGTCAAGCGATTCATCAATTGTTTATGTAAATTCTAAGGGTGTTGTTCAGGGTATGAAGCCCGGCAAGAGTGCTGTTATCACCTGCACAACAGTTTCGGGCAAAAAGATTGCACAGTGTACCGTTAAGGTTAACCCCGTAAAGGTAAAGTCAATCAAGCTCAGCAAATCTGAGGTAACCCTTGGTAAGGGCAGCACGCTTACTTTAAAGCCCACAATATCACCCTCTAATGCTACAAATAAATCCGTTGTATGGAGAAGCTCAAACACTTCAGTTGCAACAGTAAGCTCAAAGGGTGTTGTAAAGGGTACAGGAAACGGTAAGGCAGTTATTACCTGCACCACAAACGACGGCTCATTTACGGCAAAATGCACTGTTACCGTCAAGTCAGTTAAGGTGCTCGGTGTAACACTTAATAAGACTCAGGTAGTAGCGGCTAAGGGTTCAACCTTCACTCTCAAGGCAACTGTTGTTCCCGCAAATGCTACAAACAAAGCGGTCACATGGACTTCAAGTGATAATTCTGTTGCAAAGGTAAGCACTGACGGCAGAGTAACCGCAGTAGGTAAGGGAACTTGCGAAATCAAGGTTTATACCAAGGACGGAAATTATATTGCTCTTTGCAGAGTTATTGTTCAATAAACAAAATCAGGATGTCGGAATTCACCGACATCCTGATTTTTACTTGTTTAATTGCCAGACCATAAAGTTCAGATATGCCGCAAAGGTAACCCATAAAAGGTAGGGAATCTGTAAAAGGGCCGCAATACGGTCAGTTTCATTGAATTTGACAATCATCAGAAGAATAAGTGCCCATAAGGCAACTATCCATACAAAAGCTAAGCCGTAAGCCTGAAAATTAAAAAACAGTATGCTCCATAAAAAGTTAAAGAAAAGCTGAATTGCATAAATAATAAGTCCGTGTGTTTTAGCTCTCGTGGGCGGGGAAAGCCATATCCGAGCGGCACTGATACCCATAAGAGCAAAAAGTATGGACCAAACAATAGGAAATACAATATCGGGAGGAGTAAGAGCAGGCTTTTCCGCTAATGCATATCTGTCCATTGCCATATTAGTAAGCAGTGCCGAAACAGCACCCACAGCCTCGGCAATAATAATTGACACAGCGTACGTTTTAATCTTGCTTTTGTCGATTTTCATAATATCACCCGATATTATTATACGGATGAAAAGCAAAAAATATGTATAAAAAAATGACGGTGAAGGCAAGCCGCAATCACCGTTCTTATTAAATTTTATTTATCAGAAACCGAATGAGAACTGACCCATATTCTCTGTAAGCTTAAGCCAGTCAAGAATATCGCCATATACCATATCCTTGTTTTCCTCGTTAAGAATTTCGTGTCTGTCACCGGGATAAAGGATAACCTTGGGCTGATGGCCTGCGGCTTCAAGATTATCACAGACATTAATAACACCCTTACCGTTGAAGCCGATGGGATCTTTAGCACCTGAAATCAGGAGGATAGGCAGAGTTACGGGAAGCTGATATGCCCAGTCATCAGTGCAGCAGGTATTTGCAAGTGAGAGAATATCTCTTACGCCGCCTAAGGTAAGAGGATTGCCGCAAAGGGGGTCGTTAATGTAAGCGTCAACATTCTTTTCATTTCTTGAAAGCCAATCCTTATCAGTTCTTGCATCCTTAACAGCAAGGTTACTTACCTTATCAAGCAGTGAAGCGGGAACGGCTGCTCTTGCACCCATTTTTTTGCAAAGGAACTTAACAGGCTCTTCAAGTACTGCTGCCGCTGAGGGTAATTCACCCGTACCGCAGATAATAAGGCCTGAAATTTCATTATAGAACGCAGTTGCATAAACTCTTGCACAGAAGGAGCCCATTGAATGACCGAAAAGGTAGTAGGGGAGGTTGGGATATCTTTTGTGCATAATATTATAAAGAATGTGCATATCGTCAATCATGCGAAGGTCGCCGTCTTCCTCGGCAAAAAAGCCGAAATCCTCAGGAGATTCAACGCTGAGACCGTGACCGAGATGATCGTTACCGAAAACTATATAGCCCTCAGAAGCGAGAAAACGTGCAAAATCGTCGTAGCGGCCTATATATTCTGAAACACCGTGGGCAATCTGAAAAAGTCCTTTGGGCTCTTTTTCGTCGTCCTGCCAGATGCAGCAGTGAATTTTATTGATAAGAGTAGATGACATATAGTAAGCATCTTTTTTGATAATAGCCATAGGTATATCCTCCATAGTTTTTCAATCTGAGAACTATTATAATATAATAAACATAAATAATCAACAAAAACTTGAAGTAAAATTTAACTTAGGATATTATTCTTTACATTACAGGAAAAATAATATATAATAACTTATCAAAAGAGGAAGGAAAGGAATTTGTATGCTCGGCTATGTAAGGGTTAATAAGCCTGAACTCAAGGTGAAAGAATATGAGCTTTATAAAGGGCTTTACTGCTCCCTTTGCAAAGCAATGGGCAATCACTTCGGACTTTTGTCACGCCTTACATTAAGCTATGATATCACCTTTCTGGTGCTTGTGCGGCTCTGCTTTTCTTCCTGCGTTCCTGATTTTAAAAGCGGACGCTGCAGCTTTAATCCTATGAAAAAATGCAATTACTGTCAAGGCAGTGGGGAAGAGTTCAGGTACGCCTCTGCAGTTTCAATGATGATGTTTTACCATAAGGTAAAGGACAATATCAGCGACGGCAATATTTTTAAAAGACTTATTATGTATCTTATCCTTCCCTGGGCTTATTTTAAAAACAAAAAGGCAGAAAAAATGTACCCTGAGGTCAGCAAAATCATTGCCGGAGCAATGAAGAATCAGGCGGAGACTGAAAGAGAGAACACCGCTGATACAGATAAAGCCGCCCACGAGTCGGCAGATGCCTTGGGTAAGGTGGTTTCCTACGGCTTTGACGATAAAGAGGAAAGCGTTTACCGTTTCGGTTACGGAGTGGGTAAATGGGTGTACCTTACAGATGCCGCTGATGACATAAAAAAAGACCTGAAAAATAAAAGCTTCAATGTTTATGTAAATAAATTCAGAATCAGAAATGAAGCTGATATCACCGACGAAGTTAAACGGCAGATTGAGTCTGAGCTTAATATGAGCAGTGCCTTCACCTGTGACGCTTTTCACTCGGTAGAAAACAAAACACTCGCGTCCCTTTGTGAGAATATAATATACGAGGGGATGGAAATTATGATGAATACCATACTGAAAGGACAGACAGAAAAATGAGAGATCCTTATGAAATTTTAGGCATACAGAGAAATGCAAGCCCCGATGAGGTTAAAAAAGCATACAGAGAGCTTGCAAGAAAATACCACCCTGATAATTACAACAACAGTCCCTTAAGGGAGAGTGCCGAAAGAAAAATGCAGGAAATAAACGAGGCTTATGATGCAATTGTTTCAGGCAATGCGGGCGGATACTCAGGCGGTTATTCCTCGGGTACAAACTATTCCGAAATAGAAAGCCTTCTCCGTCAGAACAGAGTTCAGGAGGCTGAAAGCCTTCTTGAAAACATTCCCGAAGGAATGCGTACATCCCGCTGGTATTATCTTAAGGGTGAGGTAAACTATAAAAGAGGCTGGACTCAGCAGGCTTATTCCTATTATTCAATGGCTTACAATATGGAGCCGGGCAATCCCGAATACAGAGGTGCCTTTGAGAGAATGAATAATCAGAGAAGCGGCGGCTTCAGAACAGACACAAGAAGAACAGGCGGCGGATCTGTAAGGGGTGGTTCCTGTGACGGATGTGACATCTGTACCGGTCTTATGTGTGCCGACTGCTGCTGTGAATGCTTTGGCGGCGACCTTATTCCCTGCTGCTGAGAGGTTATGCTATGAAACAAAGTGCAAAGGTTGCTCTGGGCGGTATGCTTACTGCCCTGAGCGTTGTTATTCTCATTCCCTCAGTGCTTGAGATTTTTTCTTATACCCTGCCCGCTATGGCGGCAATGCTTACTATGTTCGCGGTAATTGAGCTGAATAAAAGCTGGGCGTTCGGTATATATGCTGCAACGTCACTTCTGGGATTGCTTCTTGTACCCAACAAGGAAGCGGTGGTGCTTTATACCGTATTTTTCGGCTATTATCCCGTGCTCAAGGCTATTCTGGAAAGCAAGCTGCCGAGAGTCCCCGAATATATAATAAAGTTTGCAGTTTTCAATCTCGCTCTTGTTGCGGACTTTTTTGTAATGACAAAAATATTCGGTATGCCCTATGAAAGGTTTATGGGCATTGAGGGCGAAAGCGGATTTGTTGCCCGGTACATAGTCCCAATTATGCTTGTGCTCGGGAATCTCGTTTTCATTATGTTTGATATAGCCCTTACAAGAATTGTTACGGTGTATCTCAGGCTGTGGCAGAAGAGAGTAAGAAAAATGTTCCGTTTCAGGTAAAGGTATTATAAAATTGGAGAGAAAAATATGAAAAAGCTTTTGAATCCCCGTATGATGTTGATTATATCTATGGCGGTTTTCGGTACATTGGGTCCCTTTGTGCGTAATATTGCCGTCTCTTCGGGTGAACTTGCATTGTACCGTGCGGTTATGGCAGCTGTGCTTATCGGCTTTTTTCTGCTTATTACAAAGCAGAAAATACCTTTCAGAGAAATAAAGAAAGAGGTACCCCTTTTACTTTTCTCTGGTATGGCAATGGGCATAAACTGGATTTTGCTGTTTGAAGCTTATAAATACACAACGGTTTCCGTTGCAACCCTCAGCTATTATTTTGCACCCGTTATAGTAACAGTGGTATGTCCTTTTCTTTTTAAAGAAAAGCTTACGGCAAAGCAGATTATATGTTTTGTTATGTCTACCGTTGGACTTGTGATGATAACGGGCATAGGTGTTAAAGGAACAGGCAGTGATTTTAAGGGCATACTTTTCGGCCTGGGTGCCGCTATGTTTTATGCAACTGTAATTCTTCTGAATAAGTTTATAAAAAAAGTTGAAGGTATCCACAGAACATTTCTGCAGTTTATTGCCGCAATAATAATTCTTGTTCCTTACGTTGCTTTTACGGGCGGATTTACCTTAGGAAGCCTCGATTCAACGGGATGGATTAATCTTCTTATTGTCGGCATTGTACATACAGGTATAACCTACTGCCTTTATTTCTCATCACTTAAGGAGCTTCCCGGCCAGAAGGCGGCAATACTCAGCTATATAGATCCCCTTGTGGCTGTTGTGATTTCCGTTACAGTCCTCGGTGAAAGTATGACCTTGTGGCAGGCTGCAGGCGGTATACTCATTCTCGGCTTTACTTTATGGAATGAACTTGAAAAGAAATAAGGTTCTGTACCAATATATGATTGATTAAAAAACATCTTAGAGTCAAATCATATTTCTTCATATTGCTGATTTCGACTGCTTAAATTTTTTCGCACATAACTTTAATCAAATTAAGTAAGCGAATCTCTATCCCGTACGAACAACCCGTAAGGGTTGTATGCGGACACGAATGCCGTTGTATGCTCGTGGTATACCCGTAGCATCCCGAAAGGGCGTTTTGCTTACTTTGGCGCTCGTATGAGCCAAAGTAAGTGCCCAAGCGGCATGAGCGTGTAGAAGGTGATTTTTCAGAACAATCTGATTATAAAAGAAAAAATAACTTATTCTGATATAGCAAAAAACAAAAAAAGATGTCGGCACAGGCGAGGTTTCACCGACATCTTATTTTATTTGCACAGTGAATCCATACTGCACATCGATTCTGCCATATCCACGGTTTTATCATCCAGAAAAGAGACACCCTCGCTTAACAGTAAATCTCTTTGAATATCAGCTCCGCCAAAGGCAAAGGAGTCGGCAACTCTGCCGTCCTTTCTCACAACTCTGTGGCAGGGGATAACACCGGGCTCGGGATTCACGTGCAGGGCATATCCTACCACCTGACTCCAACGTGGATTTCCTGCCGCTGCGGCTACCTGTCCGTAGGAAGCAACCTTACCCTGAGGAATTCTTTTAACAACATCATATATCTTTTCAAAGGTATTCATAAAAACCCTTCTTTCACTTTTTTGTGAGTATATTTTATCACAAATTCCCTTTTATATCAAATTTAATTCTTTTTTACACATTAAATATTGACGGAAAACATTTTTGGTGGTATAGTCATTTTTACAGAGTAGATTTATATGCGTCCAGTGCCCGGGGGACGGGGAGTTGCCCACGGGACGAAAAGAAGCTTTTCTTACGGTATGTAAATCGCATCCCGCTGTGAAAAAAGGATAACTAAAATATTTTCACTTCCTTTTAATTTTCAGCGAGAGAAAGGAAGTGTTTTATTTTGTCAAAAACAAAAAATTCTCAGGAAAAGTTAATCACCCTTTGCGGTATAGCAATTCTTTGTGCTATGCAGGTGGTCCTTGCAAGGTGGCTCGTTATTCCCATAAGCTCAAGCCTTCGTATATCCTTTTCCTTTATTCCCGTTGTAATTGCCGCAAGGCGCTTCGGAATTCTCGGCTCGGTGCTCGTTTACGGTCTCGGTGACCTTATCGGTGCCTTTGCGTTCCCTACTACGGGCGGATATCTTCCCGGCTTTACGGTAACGGCGGCAGTATCGGGTCTTATATTTGGTCTGTTTCTGCAGCAAAAAGGCGGCCCTGTGAGAATAGTACTTTCAGTTGTGGCAAGTCAGGTTATCTGCACCCTTTTAATGAACAGCCTCTGGCTTCATTATTATTACGGAATGCAGTTAGCACCCCTTATTGCTTCAAGAGCAGTTCAGTGCCTTGTTGTGGGTGCAGTTGAAATTGTGTTTATGGTGCTTTTCCTTGAAAAAATTTGCAAAGCAATCAGAGTAACACGAAGATAAAAAATCAAGAAAGGAGTCACTGCCTGACCCCTTTCTTAATTTTTTCTTACAATGCTGTAATATTTATTGTAATATTAAACTTGGGATATTATACTGAAGGTGTAATGAAAGATTAAAGGAGGTTAAAAACATGAAAACCAAAAGACTTACGGCAATACTGCTTATTATCGCAACAGTAATTATTGCTTTTTCCTTTCTGAGTCCCAAAAGTGAATACTATGACAAGTACAATAAATATAAATACGCATATTTTCCTTACTATTCATCTTTAAATCATTCGCTTTCACAAAAGGACAAGGCGGAAGCTGAAAAAATACTTTCCGAAGCGGAAGAGGTATTCACCTTTATTGGTGAAAGTGAGCCCCAAAAGGATGTGGGTGAGCTTAAAAGGTACTACAGACTTTCTCCCGATATTACCGAAATCAACCTTGATATTGAAGCCGTTGCAGGCGACTTTACGGGCAATAACGGTTACCTGTGGGTAATTTATTCCGTCGAGAGGCTTGACGAAACAAGTGACACTTCCTCAGGCTCCTGGGATATACTTACCTATTGGAAGCTGAAAAAGCTTGACGGGGAATGGAAGGTAATAAAGATTAAGGAGCCTGCTTAATAAAATAAGCCTTCTTAAATCCGCTGGTATATTTCAAAATCGCAGAAAGCAATAATGCCTTCCATGAAAGGGAAGGTGGCGGCTCTGCCGTCGGATGGGTTGATATGTAATTACATTTATATTATTAAACAAAAGGGCTGTTGCATCTTAATGCAATAGCTCTTCTTGCCTTGAACCCACCGAGCATAAAATGTATAATAAAATAAAAGTTTTTTGTAAAAAGATGTAACGAATGAGCGAAAATCAGCATTAATATACAGAAGGCAACGGAAAGGAGTGATGAAAAAATGCAGTCTATGGATGAGATTTACCAGAGCTATGCCCTGACGGTGTATAAATATCTTTTAACACTCAGCCGCAGTGATGACATTGCCGAGGAGCTGACTCAGGAAACCTTTTATCAGGCAGTTAAAAGCATTAACCGCTTTGACGGCTCGTGCCATATATCAACCTGGCTTTGTGCAATAGCCAGAAATCAGTTTCTCTCTTATTGCCGTAAGCACCCTGATATGAAGGACCTTGACATTGACGATAAGGTTGTTTCTTCGGCAGAGGATGAAGCGGTGGCTTACGAAAACCGTGTTGAAATTTTAAAACGGCTGCATTTGTGTCCTGAGCCTTACCGTGAGATTCTGTATCTGAGAATCTTCGGTGATTTATCATTTAAAGAAATAGGGGATATTCTGGGAAAAACGGAAAACTGGGCAAGAGTAACATTTTACAGAGGTAAAGAAAAACTCAGAAAGGAGCTTGAGAAAATATGAAAAACAATCTTACCTGCGAATTGGTGCAGGATTTATTACCGTCATATATTGACGGCCTTACATCGGACGTAACAAATGTTGCTGTCCGTGAGCATATTTCTCACTGTGATAAGTGCAAGACTACTCTTGAAAATATGAGTCAGCCCTGCAATGAAGAAAAAATCATATATGAAAAAAAGGAAATAGATTTTCTTAAAAAAGCCCGTAAAAAGAATATAAGAGTAATTGTATCAAGCTTAGTTTCGGTTGTGCTTGTTATTGCTATTGTTTTTAGCTCACTGCCTTATCTTATAAAGTATAATTTTGATGATTCAATGGTGCTGTGCAATCTTACCGTTGAGGGCAATACCTTTAATATCAGTGCAACTGCCGACCACAAATATGCAAAAATCACTGATGTGAATTATACTCTCGGTGACAGCGGAATACTTGATATTTCCTTTAAGGGCAGAGAAAAAACAAGCCTTGATAACAGAACATTATTCACCTGGTCATACAGCTCAGACAAGGTTAAAAGTGTTATCCATCAGGGTAAAATCCTCTGGGAGGACGGAGAGTATATTTCACCGATTACCTCTGCTGTATTTAAATGCAGAACACCCTATATCGGTGATATGTCCCACAACAGTGTAATTGCTTCTCAGCTCGGAATAAGAGAGCATATCGGCTCTTTCGAAAACAGACTTACAACTGTTCAGGAACCTTACGGATGGGAGCTGATATTCAGGGATTACATTATGTTAAAGCAGCTGCCTGAAAAAGAACGCTTAATGAAAGGCTACGCTTGTGTGCTTCTGGGTATTATAGGTAATCTCAGTGAGGTTAAATTCACTTATACCGTGCTTGATTATAAGGGTGAGAAGGCAGAATATGATTTAACGGTTACAAAAGAACAGGCAACGGAATTTTTAGGCAGAAACATAAAAAAATGCTCTGAGGATGTAAATATATTGCAGGCCCTTATGGAAAAAACAGGTCTTGCCGATATGGCATACATCAACCCTGATAATATGGAAAGCTTTGAAGCCGAAATAAACGAAAAAGCTGAAATCAGGCTTTTCAATGCAAGTGAATCCGAAATTAAAAGAATTGAACTCTGCTGCAAAGAAACCGAAAACTTCGGTGCCAGAGACTTTGAGGATGATTCAATATTCAATATAGGTAAAAGACCGGTGCATACTCTTGTTGATTTAGACGTAGACCTTGATAACCTTTCAGACAATGCCTACGATGAAAAGCGTCTCGGTAAGGTAAATGTTGAAGTTACGGTTTACGATTGGGATGGCAATGAATATAAGGTGAAGAATAATATAAAGGTAAGTGCATTCAAGGGTGCGGCTTATGATTTCATTCTTACAGGCAATTTTGAAAAGGGATTTAATATTATACAGCAATAAACCTCTTGACATATTATGATTTCTGAGTTATAATCTATCAGATATTTTTCAAAAGCTACGACTGAGAAAACAGTAGTTTGCGGATAATGCTTTTAAGAGAGGGGTTCAGAAGCTGAAAGAATCCTATTGCACCCGTAAATGAATTTCGCCTCACGAGCTGCCTGTGAAAAGCAGGATGTGTGTTGCTGCATTAAAGCAAAAAGAGTGGCAGGGAATAAACCTGCAATTTGAGTGGTACCACGGAATTTATTTCGTCTCATCTTTTGATGGGACGATTTTTATTTTATATGGAGGTTATTATGAACAGTAAAATTCTTGAAGTTAAAAATCAGTTCCTTGAAGAATTAAAAAGCTCAGAAAACACTCAGGACCTTGAAGCAATAAGAGTTAAGTATCTCGGTAAAAAGGGCCTTGTAACAGAGCTTATGAAGGAAATGAAGGACCTTTCCGTTGAGGAAAAGAAATCCTTCGGTCAGGAAGTAAATCTTCTCAAGGGCGAGGTAACAGACAAAATTACAGAAAGAACAAAGGAATTAAAGGAGCTTGAAATTCAGAAGGAAATCGATTCAATGCCCGATTTCGACATTTCAATGCCTCCCGCACTTTCTGAGGGCTCATATCATCCCATAACTCTTGTTCAGCGTGAATGCGAAAGAATCTTCAAATCAATGGGCTTCACCGTTGAGGATTATGCTGAGGTTGTTTCTGACTATGAATGCTTCGAATCCCTCAACATCCCCAAGCATCACCCTGCAAGAGATATGCAGGATACCTACTATCTTGAAAACGGTCAGCTTTTAAAGAGCCATACTTCAGCTGCTCAGAATGCAATTTATAAAAAATACAAGGATGCACTTATCAATGACGGTGTGCCCATCAAGGCTATTTTCCCGGGCCGTTGCTTCAGAAACGAAGCTACCGACGCTTGTCACGAAAACACCTTCTTCCAGATGGAAGGTGTTATGGTTGATAAGAACATCTCAATTTCAAACCTTATCTACTTTATGAAAACCATGCTTTCAGAAGTATTCCCGAAGGATATCAAGGTCCGTCTCAGACCCGGCTTCTTCCCCTTCGTTGAGCCTGGCTTTGAGCTTGATATCAGCTGCCTTATCTGTGGCGGTGAGGGTTGTCCCTCATGTAAGCACAGCGGCTGGCTTGAGCTCTGCCCCTGCGGTATGATTCATCCCGAGGTGCTTAAGGCAGGCGGAATTGACCCCGATGAATACACAGGCTTTGCTTTCGGTCTCGGACTTACAAGACTTGTTATGATGAAATACGGTATCAAGGATATCCGTGACCTTAACTCAGGCAGCCTTAAAACACTTACACAGTTTATTGACGAATAAGAAAGGAGGAGCTAAATTATGTTTTTATCTATGAACTGGATTTCAGATTTTGTTGATTTTGAAGGACTCGATAAGCTTGAGCTTATCCGCCGTTTCTCTCTTTCAACGGCTGAGGTTGAAAATGAAATTTTCTTCAAGGGCAGTGACATCTCAGGTATTGTTGTTGCCGAAATCAAGGATGTTGCAGACCACCCCGAATCAAAAAAGCTCCACCTTCTTAAAGTGGATGCAGGCGACGGTTCACTTACCGATGTTGTATGCGGTGCTCCCAATGTAAGAGTAGGTATGAAGACCGCTTTTGCAAAGGTTGGCGCTAAAATCGGTGAAATTGAAATCACTCCCCGTGCTCTTGCAGGCTATACCTCCTACGGTATGTGCTGCAGTGAAAAGGAAGTAGGCATCAGCGACGATAACTCAGGTATTATGGACCTTCCCGCTGAGCTCACTAACGGTACTGATATCAAGGATGTATATGAAATTGAAGATATCGTTTTTGAGGTTGATAACAAGTCTCTCACAAACCGTCCCGATCTCTGGGGTCACTACGGTATTGCAAGAGAGTTTGCCGCTCTGGCAGGCAGACCCTTAAAGCCCCTCGATGTTGTTGACCTTAAGAAGTATGAAAATCTTCCTAAGGTAGATATGAAGATTGAAGACCCCCTCTGTCAGAGATATTCCTGCCTTCAGGTTGAAAATATCACAAAGAATGTCAGCCCCGTTAATATGAGAATCAGACTTTTCTATTGCGGAATGAGAGGCATTAACCTTCTTGCTGACCTTACTAACTACCTTATGCTTGAAATGGGTCAGCCCATGCACGCCTTTGACTCAAGAAAGGTTGAAAAGCTCCGCATCAAGCGTTTTGATACTCCCTTCACCTTCACAACTCTTGACGGTGTGGAAAGAAACATCGACGAAAACACTCTTATGATCTGTAACGGTGACACACCCGTTGCAATTGCAGGTATTATGGGCGGTCTTGACAGTGAAATTATTGAAGACACAACAAGGCTTACCCTTGAAAGTGCAACCTTCAATGCAGTTTCAATCAGAAAGTCAACTGTTCGTCTTTCACACAGAACAGATGCTTCAATGCGCTATGAGAAGTGCCTTGATCCTCAGATGACAGTTCCTGCTATTGCACGTTTTGTAAAGCTTCTTACAGATATTGATTCAGGTGTTGAGGTTGTATCATCACTTACCGATGAAGAAGCATTCAAGTATGACGATGTAACTCTTCCCTTCGATAAGGCTTTCGTTGACCGTTATACAGGTATTGAAATCAGCAATGACACAATTGTTAAAACTCTCGAATCCCTCGGCTTCGGCGTAAAGCTTGAAAATGATGAGTTTACTGTTAATGTACCCTCATGGAGAGCTACCAAGGACGTTACAATCAAGGCAGACATTATTGAAGAAATCACCCGTATTTACGGCTACGATAACTTCGATATCCACACAACTGTAACTCCCGTTTATCCCGTTCGTCCCGACGTGGAAAAGACAGTTGAAGACAAAATCAAGGATATCCTTGTAAAGCGCTTCTCTCTTCACGAGGCTCATTCCTATGTATGGGCATATTATGATGAATACAAGGCTCTCGGTATTGATGTTGAAGACAATATCAAGCTTGTTAACGCAACCAACCCCAATATTGAAACAATCAGAAAGTCCATTGTTCCCACTCAGCTTTGCCAGGTAAGAATCAACAACACCTTCGCTCCCGACTTCGGTATTTTTGAAGTGGGCAGAGTTGTTGAAGGACTTCGCGAAGACGGACTTTGCAACGAAAGAAAGAAGCTTTGTGTAACTCTTTTCTCCAAGACAAAGACTATGGAAGCTCTTTACTTCGAGCTTCGTGACATTCTTGCAACTGTTACGGGCGACATCAAGCACTGCGACCTTTCATATGAAGCAATTGAAAGAACTCACAGCTATGAGCACCCGAAGAACCTCAATGCAATTATCCTTGACGGTAAGGCAATCGGTGAAATCGGCATTGTTCATCCTGTTGTTTCAAAGAAGGTTGATAAGAAAGCAAACATTGTTTTTGCTGAAATTGATGTTACCGATTTTGCAAATGCGAAGGCAGAGGAAATCAAATATGAAGAGCCCTCAAAGTTCCCCGGCATTGAAATTGACCTTTCCTTCGTTTGTGAAAAGTTTGCTCCCATCGGTGAAGCTGTGAAGAATGCAGGCTGTTCACTTATCAAGGGCACAGAGGTTGTTGACCTTTACCGTGACGAAAACGGTAAGTCAATCACCGTAAGAATTTACTTTGCACATCCCGAAAAGACCCTTACAAGAGAAGAGGTTATGAATGTTGTAAACGGAATTATCGACGACCTTGCTTCAAAGGGAATTGAGCTTAAGAAATAAACTGAAAAGCACCCGTGAGGGTGCTTTTTTAATTCGGAATTCGGAATGCTGAATTCGGAATTGCGCCTGATGTTCTATTAAACAGGCATATTCTACCCGCTGAATCTGTGAAAATTCACCTCGAAATTGTTACACCTACCCCTGAACTGTACCGATTCATTTAAAAGCATTGACAAGGATTTTTCTGAAGGTATAATTAAAATGTAATTAAGGGTGACGGGTGTGTGGAAAGGTCAGAAAAAGCTCACGAGAGAACCGTCCCCGGTCTCTGAATAATAAGTTGCTTAAATAAGGAGGAATTATATGAAAAAAATAGTAGCTATTGCTTCGGCTTTAATTATAGCTTTTGTTGTTTATTCTGTTACTGATTTTTATGATTATGTAAAAGAACCTGAAAAACTGCCAATACCTGATATTACTACTTTTAGTGATACCGAATTGGAAGAACGAGAAAACAAATTACCTGAATTGGATAAGGCCATATTGCATTTGAATGGTAAGCAACAAGAAATTTCAAAAGACGATAGCAGGCTTATAAGGTTGTTGAATTTTTGTACTTACTCCCAAAACATCGGGTTGAGTATGTGGACTATTTCAACGGACTATAATAATAGCAAAGATGATATAGAAGATGGTGATAGGTTAGAAATTTTTTTTAAAAATGTTGAGAGTACATATATTGGATTTGAGTTTGATCAATATGATAGGTTTGTTGTAAAAGAAAATATGATATGGTTGATTCAATCTAATCCTAAGTATGAAATATGGGACGGAAATAAAATCGGCTCATCTGTATGGTTTCCTTGCGGTGCAAGATGTGAAGGATGGAGAGAGTTAGATATTTTAGGTGAAGCGGGATTTTTGATGAAGACAGGGGACGGTTCTCTGCCTTGACAAAAACTGAATAAAATATAAGGCTGTCGCGTTAAGCGGCAGCTTTTTTACTCCCTCCGCCTTCGCTTCGCTCAGCCACCTCCCTCGGGGAGGGAGGTAAATCTCGGTTCCCTCTTTGAGGTAGCTGGCAAGACGCAGACTTGACTGAGGGAGTAGATCTGCCGTCTCCGAAAGAGAAGGGAGACCGCTTGCGGTGGATGAGGTAAGGTCGCAAAAACAACGAGTCTTTTTACCGAATTGACAAAATTTCCACCGTAGGATATAATTGTTTCATAAGAATTTAATTCTCGGAGGGAAAATATGAATAAGCTTAAATTTGCCTTATCCTTGGTTTTACTTTTTGCCGTTCTTGCGGTTATAATTACCGTATTATTCTGCTCAATCAGAATCACAACGGGTCCTGTTGTTTTTGAGTGCGGTACTGATGAATATGCCGTTGTATGGTCAACCTCACTCAAGGGCAGCGGTTATGTAAAATACACCTACGAGGGTGAAGAAAAGGTAATATGGGACACTAAGGGCGGTACCATTGCAACTGATGATACGGTTCATATGGTAAAGGTGCCGAAGAATGAGCTCAGAAACAATACAGACTCCGTAGGCTCACAGTATGTTTTTTTAAAGGCAAGCTATATGGCGTATAAAGGCAGAACCGTTGAGAGTGAGGAATTCCTTTTCAGCGGTACTGAAAAGCAGGATGATATCAGAGCCTTATGCATTTCCGATATCCACGGTATGACAGAGGAAATGAAAAAGTCCGTTTCTCATTTTGAAGAAACACCCGATATAATATTTATGATAGGGGATATATCCTCTGAGATGATATTCAAAAGTCAGTTTGAGAAAAACATCCTCAGAAATGCTTATATTTTAAGCGGTGGCAGTATTCCTGTTGTTTACACAAGGGGTAACCACGAAACAAGGGGCGAATTTTCTGCACAGATGCTTGACTATTTCCCCACAAACACAGGTGAATTCTATTTCACATTTGATTTTGGCGGCATTTCCGCCCTTGTGCTTGACAGCGGTGAGGATAAGGAAGACGACCACAGGGAATACAGCGGTCTTGTTGATTTCAGCTCATACAGAAAAAAAGAGCTTAAGTGGCTTACTAGCCTTGAAAAAGAAGATTTTGACGGTAAATATAAAATCGTTCTTTGCCACCACCCCCTTATTGATACTGAATATTTCGGCAAGGATTGGGAAACACCCCTTAAAAATCTTGGAATGGACCTTGTTGTGGGCGGACACTACCACGAATCAAGGATTGTTGAGGGCGACCTTCCGAGACTGATTGACGGCGGAAAGCTTAAGGATATGAATGACGGTGAAAAGACCAAGTGGGCAGCGTCGATGATGCATTTCAAGGACGGAAAAATTGCCATGAAGACAGTAAACCTTAACGGAGAAACCATTCTCAGCGAAGAGCTTGAGGTAAAATAAAAATCACCCCCACAGTATCTTGTATGCTGTGGGGGTTGTTGCATTGTCAGAATAAAAAAGGACACCGCTGCGATAAGAATACACATATCCTGCCGTCAGAATTTACTGTTTTGCAGCGGATGCTCCTGCAATACCGAATTCCGAATTCCGGATTCCGGATTTAAGATACTCCGCAGGTGTAATTCCGTACTCTGCCGTAAATGCTCTGTAAAAGCCTGAATAATCATTGAATCCGCAGTGGGTGGCGGCGGTGGTGGGTCTTATGCCGCTTTCAAGCATCTGCTTGGCATTAATAAGCCTCTTGAGTGTAATATAACGGTGAAGGCTCGTGCCTACGGCAGAATTGAAGGCATGGGAAAGATAATATTTGCTTACAAAAAATTCTTCGGCAATTCTGTCAAGAGTTAATTTTTCACAATAATGAATGTTTATATAATCAATAACCGAAGATATAAGAGGGGAAGGTGGGCTTTCCGTTATCTTCTGCTCTTTTGTTTCAATCGTCAGGCGGTTGAGCTCAACAAGAAATCTCGTAAGCAAAGCTTCTGCCGCAAGAAAGCTTCCGTATTCCTCACTTTTGCTTTCCGCTAAAAGCTCCTCTAATTTAAGGGAGATATATTTTTGCTGTGAAATTGAAGGGCGCAGAAGGTTTGTGTGGTCAGGATTTGTGTTGTCAAAACAACGGGAAAGACTCACCTCATTTGTGCAAAGCTGAGAAAGGTAGCTTTTATTAATCCACAGCACTATTCTTTCGTAGTCGCTCTGGTCAGGTCCTATTCTGGGTTGGTGAAGCTCAAGAGGGTTGATAAGAAGAATATCACCCTTTTTCAGGTGGTAGGAGTGACCTTCAACGCTGTATTCAACATTACCTCCTATGAAAAAATAAACCTCATAAAAGTCGTGCTGATGCACGGGAACGCCTTCAAATTTAGCATCACGGTAATGGAAAATCTCAAATCTGCTGTCAGACATACTCTGTCTCGGGTCAAAAATCTGCATATTATGCTCCTTAAAATTTACTTATTACATCATATAGCAAGATTAACAATCAGTCAAGCAATTTTCACTATTTTTATTGTTAAAACAATGTGGTAATATTATAATGACTAAAAATGAGCAAAGGAGAATATGAATGAGCGGTTTTATGACTGAGGATTTCCTGCTTTATAACGACACGGCAAAAAAGCTCTACCATGAATACAGCAAAGCTTTGCCGATAATTGATTATCATTGCCATGTAAGTCCTAAGGAAATTTATGAAGATAAAAGGTTCGAAAACATTACCGAGCTCTGGCTTTCGGGCGACCATTACAAATGGCGTCTTATGCGCTCCAACGGCGTGAGTGAGGATTATATAACAGGTAACAAGCCTGCCAAAGAAAAATTCCTCAAATTCGCTGAGCTTCTTCCCAAAGCAATCGGCAACCCCATGTATCATTGGTGCCATTTTGAGCTTAAAAGGTACTTCGGCTATGAGGGAGTCCTTTCTGCAACTACTGCTGAAGAAGTATGGAGCCTTACAGAAGAAAAGCTCAGAACTGAAGGTATGAGCGTCAGAGAAATCATTGAAAAGAGCAATGTTGCTTTTATCGGCACAACCGATGACCCTATCGACTCGCTGGAATATCATCAGAAAATAAAAGAAGAAGGAAAGCTCAGAGCAGTTGTTGCTCCTTCTTTCCGTCCCGATAAGGCATTCAACCTGAATATGGCCGGCTATGCCGATTATATAGCTACACTCAGTGAAGTGGCCGGTGTGGAGATTACTTCTGTTGCAACACTTAAAAAGGCTCTCAGAAACAGAATGGAGCACTTCAATAATTGCGGCTGCAAGGCAAGTGACCACGGAATAAACTTCCCTGTTTATGAAATTATGAGTGAAGCTGAGCTTGACAGCGTGCTGAATAAAGCACTCAGCGCTGAAAAGGTCAGCGATAAAGAGCTTTTCGCACTTCAGACAGAAATGCTTCTTTTCTGTGCAGAGGAATATTATAACCTTGGTTGGGCTATGCAGATTCATTATAACTGCCTGAGAAACCCCAACACAAAAATGTTCCGTAAGCTTGGCCCTGATACAGGCTTTGATATAATCGGACCCCATAACGGTTCCGTTGCACTTACAAAGCTGCTTGACAGAATGTACCTTTCGGAAAAAATGCCCAAGATTATTCTTTACAGCCTTGACAGCGGCGACAACAGCTTCATTGACACCTTGCTCGGTGCGTTCCAGCAGGAGGGTTACCCGGGAACTATTCAGCATGGCTCTGCATGGTGGTTCAATGATACAATGAACGGTATGCGTGAGCAGATGAAGAGTCTTGCTTCTTTAGGGCTTCTCGGCAACTTTGTCGGAATGCTTACAGACTCAAGAAGCTTTTTAAGCTATACAAGGCACGAATATTTCCGCCGTATTCTCTGCGGAATGCTCGGTGAATGGGTAGAAAAGGGAGAATATCCCGACGATATAGAAGCCTTAGGAAAAATTGCTCAGGATATTTCCTACGGTAATGCAAAAAGATTTTTCGGTTTGGAGGAAATTATATGAAAATGTCATTCAGATGGTACGGCTATGATGATCCCGTTTCTTTAAGATACATCAGCCAGATACCGAATATGCGTTCAATTGTATCCGCCGTTTATGATGTTAAACCCGGTCAGGTATGGCCTGAGGAATCCATTAAGAAAATGGTTGAGGAATGCGAAAAGAACGGACTTGTATTTGATGTTGTTGAATCAATTCCTGTTTCAGAGGATATCAAATTAGGCTCAGAAAACAGAGATGAGCTTATTGATGTTTATTGCGAAAACATCCGCCGTTGTGCAAAGTACGGTATCAAGTGTGTAACCTATAACTTTATGCCCGTTTTCGACTGGACAAGAACTCAGCTTGATAAGGAAGCTCCCGACGGCTCAACAAGCCTTGTTATGTATTGGGATCAGATGAAGGGTCTTGACCCTCTCGTTGATGATATTGACCTTCCCGGCTGGGACGCAAGCTATACCAAGGATGAAATCAAGGAGCTTTTCAGAAAGTATGCGGTTATCGGTGAAGAAGGCCTTTGGGAAAATCTTGAATATTTCCTTAAAAAGGTTATCCCCGTTGCTGAAGAATGCGGAGTGAGAATGGCTATTCATCCCGATGATCCCCCATATCCCATTTTTGGTCTTCCGAGAATCATCACAAACGAAGAAAATCTTGACCGCTTCCTTAAAATTGTTGATTCTCCCGCAAACTCACTTTGCCTTTGCACGGGTTCTCTCGGCTGTGCTGCGACCAACGATGTTGTAAAAATGGTAAGAAAATACAGTGCTATGGACAGAATCGCCTTTATGCATATCCGTAACATTCTCATTATGGATGACGGCTCCTTTGAAGAAAGCGGTCACCTTTCAAAGTGCGGCAGCATTGATATGTATGAGGTTGTAAAGGCACTCGTTGAAACCGGTTTTGACGGTTATGTCCGTCCCGACCACGGCAGAATGATCTGGGGTGAAACAGGAAGACCCGGCTACGGTCTTTATGACAGAGCTCTCGGAGCAACATATATAAACGGCTTGTTCGAAGCTTGTGAAAAAGCCAATAAATAAAAGGGGAGAATATACTTATGATTAAAAATGTACTTGGTACAGACCTTAACGGTAAGGTTGCTGTTGTAACGGGTGCAGGCGGAGTTCTTTGCTCGGGCTTTGCAAAAACACTTGCCCGTGCAGGTGCAAAGGTTGCTCTTCTTGACCTTAACGAGGAAGCTGCAAAGGCTTTCGCTGATGAAATTGTAGCTGAGGGCGGTATAGCAAAGGCATATAAGTGCAATGTTCTTGATAAGGATATCTGCAATGAA
>JAXJQQ010000006.1:0-8415 GCA_036311065.1 Acutalibacteraceae bacterium
AATACTTCTTCATATGTTTCGTCATATAATTTTTGTAATGCCAGTTGTTCTTCTGATAGAACAGTTTTTTCTACACTATTTACTGCTTTTGTTCAAGTAAAGATTGGATTCAAAATGTCAGATATAGCCGTGATAAATAAAAATTATCAATTAAAACTAAAATAACACTTGATTTTTTTATAGTTACATATTATAATATTCGGGTAACATATAAAGTATGGAGAAATCGCGTAGTTGGTCGAGCGCGCACGATTGGAAATCGTGTAACCATTAAAAGTGGTTCGAGGGTTCGAATCCCTCTTTCTCCGCCAAAGAATAACCGTAATCATGATACAAGGTTGCGGTTATTTTCTTTTTATGATATAATGAGAAAAAGGAGGGATTATAATGGAATTATTGTTTTTTGCAATATTCTTTTTTTTGATTCTTATTCCGCTGGTTTTGGGGATAATAATTCCCATATATAAGAAGCACAGTAGTGTAACTGGTGGCGTTATCAACTACGATTCCACAATGAAAAAATTTGTTTATAAGATTAACCTCTCATACCAACAGGCAGTTGACTTGTTAAGTTTGAAGAACGACGTTGATGAACTATCCTGCACATTTGATTTTGAGAAAGCAATCATAAGATTTTCAGAATATGGTTCTCATAAAGATTACTATTTTCAAATACAAGAATGTAGTGGCTTTTCTATCTTAAAGCTAGAACAAGTTGAGTTGATCGGTATGTCAAGCCATGTTCCATATAAACTCAATCCGTTTATCGTCAGTAAATTGCAAGCAGAAATCGTGCCTTTTTCCCAGTACGGTTTTTAGTTTTGCACCCCCCCTAACCCCAATTTGCACCCCCTTCGGTGTAAAATGCACCCCCTAAATTGACTTTGCACCCCCTAATCTCAAAAGGGGGTGCATTTGTATCAAAATTAGGGTTAGTCTTCAAAAAACAACCGCAACTTTGATACAAGGTTGCGGTTGTTTTCTTTTTGTGTTATAATAGAAAAAAGGCGGTGATCATATGAGTTTAGTGCAAGAATATCTTTCGTTAGTGATAGAAATTATATCTCCGAAGGAATTTGATGAAAAGGTATATTATGCGAACTTTTCAAAAGAACACAATCGTAAAGTAACCAGAATGCGTAAAATTGCTACTGAAATTGAGCAGAATTATCCAAAACTTAAGAACGAGTTTTGCAAATTACTTTCTTACGAGAACTCTGATGTTCGTCTTTGGGTTGCACACCATGTCCTTGAGGTGATGAATTGCGATAAGTCGTACAGAAAAGCTGCTTTGCGTGAAATTCGTTATAAAGCAAGAACAGATAAAACAGCGAATGGCTTTGGTGAAAAGATATGGTTAAAGGATTGGTACAAAACCCATCCGAAGGATAGATGGATCTAAATCCACCCCCCTAAATACGATTTGCACCCCATAAAATTACTTTGCACCCCCTTATCTCAAAAAGGGGTGCATTTGCATTAAAATTAGGATTAAATTCTAATATCAAAACCGCTGTACAGCACTGTACAGCGGTTTCTGCTTTATTTAACTTCGTCATTAACAACTTTTCTTTCACCGAAAAGCAGTGATATGCA
Source organism: Acutalibacteraceae bacterium (assembly GCA_036311065.1). GTDB lineage: Bacteria > Bacillota > Clostridia > Oscillospirales > Acutalibacteraceae > UBA6857. The sequence goes on from JAXJQQ010000006.1 coordinate 1,597, forward strand.
CCAGATTGCACCGAGAGCAACAAGGGTATATATAATACGGGAAATGATTGCACTTTGTCCCCCGAAAATCCAGGCTACAAGGTCAAACTGAAAAATCCCGATAAGACCCCAGTTGATGCCACCGATGATGGTGAGAATTAAAGCAATTTTATCAAGCATCTTAAGTCAACTCCTTTTGTGATTATTATGGACTGAATCAAGTGCTTTATACATAAAATTATACTTCTTTAGCCATTAAGAAATTGCCGAAGAAATTCATAATCTTATTAAATTTATTTTTCTGATAAAATTTGATCGCCATTTTGTTCTGCATTCCGCAGGAAAGCATAAGACCGTGAACACCGTTCTGAGAAAGGTGCTCACTGAGGGCATTTACAAGCCTTGTACCAACACCCTGACCCTGACATACATCAAGAATATCAATGTGAAGATGTGCGGGGTACTTATTTTTAAGAAGCTTGTGAACAAGGAGCTCACCCATAGCCATTGTGTAAAAATTAAAGCCGAGCTCTTTAATTTCGGGCATATAGAAATTCATAAAATTCTTTTCGTATGTATCGTAATCCTTGGCACAGAGAATGTAGCCTACTGCCTCGTCATCCTCATTAACTGCAACAAAGCAGCAGTCAGGCTCGGTTTCGGTGTAATAGTCATTGAACATAAGCTCAAGAAATTTTCTCTGCTTTTCTGTTTCAATGGGCAAGGATGAGGTTTCATAAAGAACCTTGATTAAATTCTGCTTATCCTTCGGCTCGTATTTTCTGATGTTTATCATATTTTCATCTCCCATATTTCTTTTGATGAGGTAGAAACGCCGAGAGCACCGCTTTGTACGGCGTTTATTACCTCTTCCTTTTCACTCACAAGACCGCCCACTATTACGGGTACATCAAGGCTTGTGCTCAGTTCTTTTGTGATTCGCGGCATTATGCCGGGCATTATTTCAATTGCATCCGGGTTAATCATCTGCGAAGCTTTTACAGCAGTATCAATTGAAAGGGAATCAATGATAAAAATACGCTGAACGGTTAGCATACCGAGAGATTTTGCCGTTTTAAGCTGGCTGTTCTTAGTTGAAATAATACCGTCAGGCTTTATTTCCTCAGAGATATATCTGAGGGCTGTTGCATCCTTTGAAAAGCCGTCAACAAGGTCCACATGGATAAAAATCATTTTATTTTTTTCCTTCGCCTTGCCTACTATTTCCTTAAGGTTAAAAATGCTTCCGCAAAGAAGAAATATAATTTCACAATCCGAAGAAAGGGCATCATCAAGATTTTTTACATCCTTTACACCTGCGATTATTGGGTTGTTTTTCATTTTTTCAGTGAATAGCTCTTTCATAATCACACCTCAACTGCCTTTTCAATAAGCCTTCTGAGTTCTTCAACGCCTTCGCCCTTTGTTGCGGAAAAAGGAACAACACTGATGTTCCCGTATTTTGCAACAACAGTACAGATTTCTTCGAGCTGCTTCATTCTTTCACCCTTATTAAGCTTATCACTTTTTGTAAGAGCAACAACAAAGGGTATTTCACGCTCAGTCATATACTCAAGCATATCAATATCCTGCTGTGAGGGTGCGTGACGCATATCAATAAGCTGAACTACGAGTCTGATATCTCTGTCAGATGAAAAATAGCTTTCCATAAGCTCAGCCCAACGGATTTTTTCATCGTGAGAAACCTTAGCATAGCCGTAACCGGGAAGGTCAACAAAACGGCAGGTGTCAAGCTTAAAAAAGTTAATGGTAACGGTTTTACCCGGCATAGAGCTCACTCTTGCAAGGGATTTTCTGCCTAAAAGTCTGTTAAGCAGTGAGCTTTTACCCACATTTGACCTGCCTGAAAATGCAACTTCAGGCAAATCCGAGGCTTTAAGCTGCTTAGCCACACCGAAGGATGTTTCGAAAACTGCATTATCGTATCTCATCTTTTTTCCTCCTGTCAGCAATTATAATATCGTGGGGTGCGAATTTAACCGATGACTGTGAAAGACTTTCCGCTTCCGCTTTATGGCTCAGAGCCAGATCAAACATCTCGTCAAGCTTTGAAACAGGGATAAATTCAACGTTTTCCTTCACAATATCTTCAATCTCCCAAAGGTCACTGTAATTATCCTGAGGGATGATTATTTTCTTTACTCCCGCTTTATATGCCGCCATTGACTTTTCCTTAAGACCGCCTATGGGAAGCACTCTGCCCGTAAGGGAAATTTCACCCGTCATTGCCACATCACGTTTTACCTTTCTGCCCGTTAAAACAGAAAGCAGAGCCGTGGAAATGGTAACACCTGCAGAAGGTCCGTCCTTTGGTACTGCTCCCTGAGGCACGTGAATGTGAATGTTCTTTTTAGTGAACATTTCGTTATCTATGCCGTATTTTTCGGACTTGCTTCTGATATAGCTTAAAGCTGCCTGTGCGGATTCCTTCATAACGTCACCAAGTGAGCCCGTAAGCTGAAGCTTACCGTCACCGTTCATGGTTACTGCTTCAACCTGTAAAATTTCACCACCGACGCTTGTCCATGCAAGCCCGTTTACAACACCTACGCTGTCCGAAGCAAGTAGCTCTTCTTTTTTATACTTCTCAGGACCGAGGAGGTCTTTTACAAGATTTTTTGTAACAGTAATACGCTTTACCTTTTTTTCAGAAAGCCTTACTACACATTTTCTGAGAAGAGAGCCGATTGTCTGCTCAAGCCTTCTGACGCCCGCCTCTTTTGTGTATGACTCAATGATAAATCTTAATGCATCGTCATTGAATCTGAGCTCTGAGGCTTTAAGGCCGTGCATCTTAAGCTGTTTTTTTACAAGATGATTTTTTGCAATATTGAATTTTTCCTCGGGAGTATAGCTTGTAAGCTCAATAACCTCCATACGGTCATACAAGGGTCCGGGAATTGTTGAGGTATCGTTTGCCGTTGTAATAAACAGCACCTTACTGAGGTCAACGGGGAATTCAATATAATTATCTCTGAAGGTATTATTCTGTTCGGGGTCAAGCACCTCTAAAAGTGCGGAAGCAGGGTCGCCCTTATAATCCCTTCCGAGCTTATCAATTTCGTCAAGCAGAATTATGGGATTAAAGGTTTTTGCCTGTGTGAGGGCATTTATTATTCTGCCCGGCATTGCACCGATGTAGGTTTTTCTGTGACCGCGGATTTCAGATTCATCACTGACACCACCAAGAGACATACGCACATACTTTCTGCCCATAGCCTCAGCCACACTGCGTACGATTGAGGTTTTACCGATACCCGGAGGGCCGACAAGACAGATAATCTGACCCTTGACATCGTCAGTTCTTTCTCTGACGGCAAGCATTTCTATAAAACGCTCCTTGACCTTTTTAAGCCCGTAGTGGTCCTTATCAAGGGTCGTTCTTGCCTGAGGTAAATCAAACACATCCTCTGTGTATTTACCGAAGGGAAGGCTGAGTGCAGAATCAAGATATGCCCTTGTTATTGTTGCATCGGCAGAGTTGCCTGCCATTTTGGCCAATTTATCACATTCTGAGCTAAGCTTTGTCCTTATTTCATCACTGCAAGGAAGCTCTTTGATTTTAAGCCGGTAATTCTGCACATCCGAAAGTACGTCCTCACCTTCACCGAGTTCATCTGCAATCGTTTTTATTTTTTCTTTAAGGTAATACTCCTTCTGGGCCTTTTCCATCTGAGCATTAACCTTTGATTCAATTTTGTTTTCAAGCTTAAGAACTTCGTTTTCTTTAAGAAGCATAGAATAAAGCTTTTCAAGCCTTGTTACGGGATTCAGGTCACTTAAAAGAATCTGTCTGTCTTCATACCTCATTATAGTGCTTGAAGCAATAACGTCAGCAACAGCATCAGGTGAATCACTGTGAAAAATCTTTACAGCATCCTCAAAATCTCTTGTGGTAAGCTGAATAAATTCATCAAAAGCATCCTTTACCTTTCTGATAAGTGCATCGGCATAAACAGAATCAAGATTTCTGGGAGTTACAGATTTTCTTTCCTTAGCGTCACAGATTATATAGGGCTTCGACTGAATCACTTCACTTATCTGTGCTCTGCACTCGCCCTCAACAATAACTCTCATATAATCCGCATCAGGTGCTTTTATTACCTGCCTGATATTTGCAATAATACCCATTTCATAAAGGTCACCGCTTTCAGGATTTTCAATATTTATATCCTTCTGGGCAACGAGGAAAAGCTTCTGATTGTTGCTCATTGCGGCATTGATTGCCTCAATGGATTTTTTTCTTCCGACGTCAAAATGAAAATGTGTGCCGGGGAATATAACTATCCCCCTGAGAGCTACCGTCGGCATAGCTTTAAAAATAAGATTAACTGCCATATATAAATCATTCCTTTTGAACTTAAAAAAACATACATATGATTATACAACAATATAAAAATTAAATCAACAACCTTAGTACATTTTAAATCAGTAATTATTTGAAATAAAGGCTTCATATAAATTACTATGATTTTTCCGGAGTGATTTTATGGTAATAAAGCTTAATCTGAAATCTTTGATTATAACCCTTACTTTTATTGCTGTTATAATCTGCTCAGTTTTTGTTCTTCCTGAAGAAATTGCATCCGTAAGCTCTACGGTAAAGGCTGAAGCAATTAAGCTTCCCGTAATTATGTACCACCACCTGACGGAAAACAGCAAGAGAGCAGGAAAATATACGCTGACAGCTGAGCAATTCAGAGAAGATATGGACTATCTTAAAGAAAAAGGCTATGAAACCGTTGACACAAAAATGCTTATTGATTATACACAAGGCAAGGCAGATTTGCCGCAAAAGCCGATTATGATAACCTTTGATGACGGCTTTGAAAGCTTTTATGTGCTTGGAAAGCCCATACTTGAAGATACAGAAATGAAAGCTTCCGTTTTTGTAATAGGATACCTTGCAGATGAATACACAAGGCTGAATGACCACAATATAAATTATTCATATCTCACCTGGAATGAAATAAGCGAGCTTGATAAATCACCTTTTATTGAGGTACAATGCCATACCTATAATCTTCATAACAATGTTAAAGGAAAACGGAAGGGAATTTCACAGCTAAAGGGAGAATCGGTGCAAAACTACGAAAAAGAAATAACAGATGACCTTAAAACTATGCAAAAAAAATTAAAAGAAAACTCAGATATAATATGCAAAGCTATTGCATACCCTTACGGAGTTTACAGTAAATCCACTACAGATGTTATGAAAAAGTTCGGTTTTAAGCTATCTTTCACCTGCGAAGAAAGAATAAACACAGTTATAAAAGGTGACGGAAGCACCCTTTATAACCTTGGCAGATACAACAGACCGTCAGGAATAAGCAGTGAGGAATTTTTCAGCAAAATATTAAAATAAACGAAGGGCTGTTGCAAAGCAACAGCCCGAACTATTATTGTAAAGCTTTTTTCAGCCCTTCAAAATTACGCCTCATAAGACTTACATATGTTTCTCCCTTTTCAAAATCCTCGGCTGAAACAGTATGACAGGAATAAAGGGTTTCAACCTCTGTGCCCGTCATATCAGAAATTGTTTTTGCAATTTCTCCCTTACTCAGGTCCACCTTGAAAATAACGGGAATTTCTTCATTTCTCACCTTATTACTCAGGAATGACACGGTTACGGGATTTGCTTCAACCTGAGCTGAGCAGCCCGGAAAAGCAGCAAAATAAGTAAGGGAATATCTTTCGGTAAAATATCTTAAAGGGAATCTGTCACCGATTACAATACATTTATTCGGAGAATTTTCAACAAAGTGAGAAATTTCACTGTCAAGTCTTTTTATCTCGTCGATGTATTTTTCAAGATTTTTATTGTAATATTCTGTGTTACTTTCATCAACTGCACAAAGAGCTTCAAAAACAGCTTCACATATAGTTATTGCATTAACAGGTGAAGTCCACACATGCTCATCATACTCATCTGTATGCTCGTGTACGTGATCGTGATGTTCGTGGTCTATTTCCATACCTTCAACTGTAGCTTCCTCGTAAAGCTCAACAGTATCCATCATACGGATAATTTGCATATCGGAATCTAAGGAAGAAAGTATACTTTCAGCCCATTTGTCGGATTCACCTCCGCCAAAGATAAAAACATCACATTCCTTGATTTTCAGTATATCACCGGGAGTGGGCTCGTATGTATGACTTTCTTCACCCGGAGAAAGAAGCATTGTCACCTCCGCCTTATCCCCTGCTATCTGCCTTGCAAAATCGTATTCGGCAAAGGCTGCCGCAACAACAACAGGCTTTTCTTTGCTTTGGTCGTTTTGTGTTGCACCAAAGCTAAAAACTATAAGATACATTACAGCGAAAAGTACAACAACAAGAACCTTAAGAATTTTTCTGAAGTGCGAAGCTTTGCTGTTTTCAGAAATTCCTGACACCGCTTTTAAAGCAGTAAAGCAAAGCAGCATAAATATATTCATAACAACAACGCTTGCACCCGTTGGAGCTTCAATTTTTATTGAAAGCAAGAGCCCTGAAACAAAGCAGAAAACTGAAATTATAACAGAACTGAACACTACACTTTTAAAGCTTTTGCAAAGTCTCATTGAGGTAACGGTGGGGAAAATAATAAGAGATGAGATAAGAAGTGCCCCCATCATTCTCATACCGATTACGATTGTAACAGCAGTAAGTGCGGCTATGAGCATATTATAAGTTCCGACCTTGGTTCCCGTTGCTTTAGCAAAGCTTTCATCAAATGTCACGGCAAAAATCTTATGGTAGAACAGCAAAAACAGAATCAATCCAACCGCAGAAAGGCCCACGGACAGATAGACGTCCGAAGCGCTCATGGCAAGGATG
>JAXJQQ010000007.1:0-15425 GCA_036311065.1 Acutalibacteraceae bacterium
CGCATACCGTGACGGAAGAGCATATTGGAACAAAAAGAACTATCCCGCCGGTATATTCGCAACAAATTTTTTGAATGTTTTTTATAAAAATGATACCGCCGCAAGAATTTCTGTCTTTTCTGACGAAATTAACCACAATATCCTCAAGCAGTTAAGATGCGGCTATCTCAATATCCGTAATTTTACCGATACAGGCAGAATGATTGTTGAAGAGTTGAAGGCTCTTCCCAACATTCCCGTGTACAGTATCCTTGACTTTGAAGCTATCCGAGAAAGAGTAACATTTCTGTTCAGCGAAGAAACAGGACAGCGTATCTGTGACTACTTTGTAGGTCGAGCTGAAATAGGTCTTATACCTCAAGGTGAGGTTATAGTCGATACTGCTTACCGCCATTGTGATTTTGAGTATATAAATGAGTGTGAAGGTATCATAAATGAGTTAACCGGAATTATTACATTCTTCAATAACATCAGCGATGATATGTACTATGCCCACAAAAACCTTGTTGCCTTTGTTAATTCTTTGCCTGATATTGAAAAGCACGATGAAGGACATCTCTTGCTTGTTGCAAAGCAGATATTCGGTAACAAGACTTTTTCGGTAAATGAAGAGTTTATTGAGGTCAAGAAAAACATAAAGAGTCAGTACACTACCGTTGCAAGAAAGCTGTACTTTGACAGCTTTTACAGCTTCATTGTCACGGATTTCTTTGAGGGCTTGCACTACGGTCATTACCCGAAAAGGTGTGAGGTCTGCGGTAAGTATTTTCTTATGCAGAGTGCAAGAAAGCAAAGATACTGTACTAACGGCATAGCACCTGAAAAGATAAACGGACAGAAGCTAACCTGCAGACAGTATGCTGCCGCTATCCGTAAAAAGGAGCTGTCCGAAAACAATCCCATTATGGATATTTACAATAAGCGTTGCAGCTGTATCCGTACCGAAGCTTTACGAGGTACTATAACTGCTGAGTTTGCAGAAAAGGCAAAGGCAATAGCAAAGAATAGAATGCTTTTAGCCAAGCGTGACCCTGAATATTTCAAAACACAGTACAAAAAGGATTTAAGCCGTAAAAAGCTCTATGCAGATACGGAGAAAAACTAACCGAAAGGATGTGGCATAATGAAAAAATGGGAAGAAGATTTATATATGTTTCACTGTGCCACGGCACCGACAGAGAGGAAATCCTTGCAGGAATATATTGAGCTTTACCTGACCGAGAAGGACGAAAGGTATTTCAGCTACTTCCTATACTTTTATGAGCCGAAGCTAAACGAAAAGATTTATACTTATGTCTTCAACTACTCTATGCAAGGGCATTTTGCTGATTTGAAAATGGTATTCGTTCACGGACTTTACAAGGCTCTTGAAAAGTATGATTTATCTCAAAATGTACCGTTCCTGTATTTTGCAAAGTATTATTGTGAGTATTAAATTCACGAATATATCCGTTCAATGAGACACGGACTTACAATACCAAATGCCGACGAGGATAAGCTGCTCCGTAAGGCTATGGCTCTTTACAGAGAGTATGGTGAAGTGGCTACTCAGGAAAATATTGAAAAGATAGCCGAACAGATTGACCGTTCACCGAAATTTACCTGTGAGCTTATTACCGCTGGTCTCCGTAACACCTTGTTCATACCCTTTTACAAGGAATACTGTGATGAAGATTCAGAGGAAACCGCAGAAGATGTTACAAGCGACAACACATTTAACCCGGAGCTTGAGCTTATCCGAAAAGAGCAATCTGAGGCAGTATGGGGTGCATATAACGACCTTGATATTGGTACACAGATGATGATTGCAGATAATCTTGCCTTCTGCCCGGAATGTCACAGCATATTTGAGCTGCAAAAAGACAAAAACGGCGAACCCGTTAAGGTCCGCCGTAAGAAGAAAACATATAAAGAGATTGCAATGTTGAATGAGATGTCGGAAGAGGAAAGTGTGAGGGTTGCTTTGCAGAAGGGGTATGAGGAGATGAGAGGGAAGTTGAAAGATAAAATTTGAGATGAATAGAAAAAACTGTTGACGACTGAAAAATATAATTTGTTAATGCGATATAAAACTAATGTTCGCTACATAATAAAAAGTACTGTTAGAAAATATTGATTTCATCAATTCTAATAGTGCAGTTTCTTAATAATAAAAGAGGTAATTTCCAAAATCATCTAAAACGGTTACACTTAATTTTTTTAATTAAAACACCACTAATATTTATTATTTCTAGTTGACGGTCCATTTTAGTAGAATGCAAGAAATTTTTATTAATACTATTTAATAACTTTTTTCTTTTACTCTCAAATAATGTTAGTTCGGATTCTATAGTTTTTATTCTTGGGAACAAATCGTTTACAAGTTTTTTTTGATGTTTCGATATAATAACAATTTCATCTATCGATTCTGATACTATTTGTAATTGTGAGGCTTGTTTAATCATTAGCGAAAGTTGTTCACGATATTCATTATTATCAATTTTTATCGTAACATATTGAGGTGTAGCATGTCTTTGAAAATTTGAGTTGTTTTTCAATTTAATCACCCACCTTTTTCTGATCGTTGTCTGCATCTAAAATGTTACATAACTTTTGACTTATGCTTTCAAGGTTACTAGACAGATGATAATCAATATAATATGAGTTGTTTTTGTGTTTCATTGATATTAATACTATATATTTTTTCTCAGCACCACATGAAAATGCATAGTAAAATCTCCCTTTTTTTCCTCCCCCACGTCTATAAGAAAAAATATATGGTATATGATTGAGTAAAATTGCACCAAGTATTCCGGTTCTTTCATAGGTAAATAATACTGGTTCAAGACCACTGTTATTTAAACCGAGAGAATCTCTTCCTAATCCAATATATGTATCATGTGAATTGATGGTTGCATACAACGAGATATACACAAGCAAAATCCTTGCTAAACAACACTCTTTTACAGAAATATCTTCAGCTTTAGTGATATTGTTTAAAGTCTTTTTTAATTTCTCAATTTCGTTATAAATCAATGCTGAAACCGCTGTTTGCCCACTTTCAGAAATACCACCATCAATATCAAGCTGGGTATACATTTTTTGAATAGTATCCATAGCAGTTATATGTTCAGTTGGAATTTTTAGAGAGGTTGAGAATAGTGCGTTTATGTTTATTCCTTGTTTTGAACTACCACCAAGGAAATCTATTTGAAAAGATGTACAGTCTTCTTCTGAAGAAGAGTTTATAGCATATAACTGAATGCATTCAATAGCATAATGACTTTTATTAATAAGTTTTTGAATTAAAGAACATGCTTTTTTTTCAATACTATTTTTGGGTAGAGACGTTTCGTGTGTGATTGTTTGAGTCTTTGTCCAAAAATTTATTATCACAAAAAAGTAAGCAACCTGGATAACTGTTATAAATATCGTTACCAAAAAATCAGCATGTTTACTTCTAAGTAATAATCTAGCAAAAAAAGTAAATACGATTAAGACAGCTGGAATAATTAAAGTCCACTTCTTAGGGATTTCCTTTTTATAAACAATCATATATATTGCTAGAACCAAAATCATTACAAGTGAAATCCAAGATTGCGTAGATTTTAAAAGATCCAATATATCTGTCAAAAATATATTGTTTTCACCTGTTTCTTGAATGTCGTCTGTGTTGTTGCTTGTAGAAATATCTGTAATTTCAGTTGTTGAGGATTCAGCAAAAACTGGAAGCGTAGAAAATGCAATAATCCCAATAACAAGAATGACAATTAATAAAGTTTTACGCAACCAAAACACCTCTATTTATCTATAATCGTTGTATATCACAAGACAATTTATATAATATAGTCACCTATACATAATAAGGTTATCTTAAATTATTGTTTTTTCAATACAAATTACAAAAAAGCGACTTTTTTCGACAAAAACGCTTACTTTTCATCTTGTTTTGCATTGTTTTCAAACTCCACCACAGCCTTTTTAAACGCACCTATCTTCCGCATTGAAGTATAAACCTTATACTCCTTCTCTCCGCATCTGAGTATAACAAAATCCTTTGTTATCTCTTCTACATAATTCAGATTCACCAAATAACTGTAATGAGGCTGAGCAAAAGATTTTTCATCAAGAACATCTTTCCAGTGTTCCATAGAGTAGTGTGTTTCAATTTTTCTATTCCTCAGGTACAATACAGATTTTCTGTCTTCAATAGCTATGTACAGAATTTCATGAGGATAAACTCTGCAAATATCCTTATTACACATAGTTACAGATAATCCAGGATAAGTGAGGTCACTTACAGGAATGAAAAATCCCTCACAGCCACGATATGTTGTCGTAAAACATGACAATCCGTTATTGCGTAGGATTTCCGCTATTTCTTCTTTGGCTTTTGTTAGTCCGATTTCTTTTGTTTCCATAATTGCGTTCCTTTTTCATATTTCTCTTATACTTATTAAGTGTCGCAAAACGCAAAAAGTAACACAAAAATATCGAACTTTGTCGAATTGCCCAATTCTACGCCCTTATTTCATAGCAAAACCACCAACTCCAACCTTACAAAATCTTAAGATTCCGTCCATTGAAAACCACGCATAAAATCTGTATAATATAATCAGTACAAAAACGGGCGGTGAAATGATGAACACGAAAATTCTCATAGTCGAAGACGATATTTACCTTCGTGAAGGCTTAGAAGAGCTACTGACAAAAGAAAACTATGAGCCTGTCTGTGCCAAGAACTGCGCTGAGGCAAAGGCTCTTTTCAAAAAGGACACTTTTGACCTCATCATCCTTGATGTTATGCTTCCCGACGGAAACGGTCTTGATCTTTGCTCTTTCATTCGTTCCACAGGTACAGATGTGCCTATACTCTTCCTTACCGCTTGTGATGAAGAGTTTCAGATTGTCCGTGGACTTGATGCAGGTGCAGATGATTATGTAACCAAGCCCTTCCGTTTGCTTGAGCTGCTTTCCCGTATCCGTGCACTTTTACGCCGTAAGACCGCAAGCACAACCTATCAGTTCGGGGACATTTTAGTTGATATTTCAAATATGACTGTAAAGAAAGACGGAGAAACTCTTTTTATCACACCCACCGAATTTCAGATTCTATCTGCTCTTATTCAGAATAACAGCGTTATCGTGACCCGTGCTTCACTTCTGCAGCGTATATGGGACAGCGATGGCAACTTTATAGATGACAACACTCTTTCGGTACACATCAGCCGACTTCGTGACAAGATAGGTGCTAACCATATCGCAACTATTCGTGGCACCGGTTACAGATGGGAGGAATAACTTTATGAAAGATATTTTTCTCATTATCGCTCTTGTTATTTTGACGGTGCTGTGTGCAGTTTTACTTGCTCTTTACATCATCAACAAAAAGAAAACCCGTGCTTTGACACAGAGTATTGATAAATTCATCAAAGACAGCACTATGACCGAGCTTTCCACCTCTGACGGAGATTTTGCCCACCTGCAGAGTAATATCTGTGAGCTTGAAGCAAGACTCATTCAGGAGCGTGAATACACCAAGCTCGAAGCCAAGAATAACACCGAGTTCATATCCGATATCTCGCATCAGTTGAAAACACCTCTCGCTGGACTTCGCCTTTATTGTGAAATGGAGCATAACACTACTCCGAGCAGTTATACCGAAAAAGAGCTTGTACTTATCAACAAAATGGAAAAGCTTATCTACAATGTGCTCAAGCTCGAAAAAATCCGTAGCGATACCTATGTGATGACCTTTGAAGAAACAGAGCTTTCCGATATTCTGCTTGACCTTAAGGCAGAGTTTTCTGCTCTTTTTCCGACTAAAACCATCACCGTTAAGGGCGGCGGGATTCTTCGTACAGACAAAGCCTGGCTTCGTGAGGCTTTTGGTAATGTAATCAAGAATGCCTGCGAGCATACAAAAGCTGACGGCAAGGTTGATATTATTATCGAAGAAGCCGAGAAAAGTGTCAGCGTAATTATTGAAGATAACGGAGGCGGTGTACCTGAAAGTGAACTGCCTATGCTTTTCAGAAGATTTCACCGCACGGCAAATGCTTCACCCGACAGTGCAGGCATAGGTCTTTCTATCACCAAGGCGATAGTAGAAAAGCATCACGGCACAATCACAGCCGAAAACAGCGAAAAAGGTCTTCGTGTGGCTATGTGTTTCCCCATAATTGATGCTAATCTTAAGCTATAAACAACAATCGGGTACAGTTTGCCTGTGCCCGATTTTCTTATCTTACGAAATCTTAAGGTAAAAGTCACCTAATCGTAAGGTTGGTAGTATATCATAAAGTTACAACATCAAAAGGAGTGTTATTATGAACATTATAGAATGCAAAAACCTCACCAAAGAATACTTAAGCGGTGAAAACGTTGTCAAAGCCGTTGATGATGTAACTGTCAGCTTTGAGCAGGGAGAATTTTGTGCTATAACAGGTCCCTCAGGCTCAGGTAAGTCAACCTTTCTTCACGTACTTTCCTCACTCGAAAACCCCACAAACGGACATGTTTACTATGGCGGAAAGTCACTTTCATCATATAACGACAATCAGCTGTCTATTCTACGCCGCCGTCGTTTCGGCTTCGTTTTTCAGGCGTATAATCTTGTTCAGGAGCTGACGGGGTACGAGAACATTCTGCTTCCCGTTATGCTCGACGGTAAAAAGCCCGACGAGGAGTATCTCAACAAGGTTATTGATATGCTCGGCATCCGTGACAGATTGGAGCATCTTCCCTCTGCACTTTCAGGCGGTCAGCAGCAGAGAATCGCTATCGCAAGAGCACTTGCCAACAGACCTGCCATACTTTTTGCCGATGAGCCTACGGGTAATCTTGACGGCAAGAGTGGCCGTGAGGTGCTGTCGCTTCTCAAATATGTCAGTAAGCAGCTTGGCGTTACCCTTATTCTTGTAACCCACGACCTGCACGTTGCAGAGCAGGCGGAGAGAATTCTTACCATTGAGGACGGCAAGATAGTTAAAGACACCAAGCCCGCACCCTCTGTGTAACTCAGGGAGGTGAACAGCAATGAAGAAGAAACTGACGGTTAATACCCTTGCTATGGGTAACCTGAAACAACGCAAAAAGCAATATACTATTATGATTATCGGTATCATTCTTGCAATGATATTCACCTCAGGTGTGCCGTTTTTTATCTCCTGTTCCAACTCATCACAGGAGGAAACGAGATTCAGAAGGCAAGGCAAACAAGATGAAATTGTAATCAACGCACAGAAATACGATTTTGCTCCCGCTTTAAACCAAGGCGTTATTGACGGTGAAATTGGTTATGCTCATATTCTGTCTTACGCATGGAACGATGGGAATGAAAAGGTTGATGCTTCCGACGGCACAATGATTGGCTGGATTGATGAAAGAGCAACGGAGCTTTACTATCCGCAGATTATTGAAGGTAGAATACCCGAAAAAGAGGGCGAAATCATCTTTGAAAAAAACGCACTTTCAAGAATGAGACTTGACACAAAGGTCGGCGAAAAAATCACACTTAAAGCCCTTACCTGTAACGGTGCTGAATTTCTTGCTAATGAAACAGAAAAGACCTATACCCTTGTGGGTATTATGAGCGATAAAAAGGCAGTCATTGAGCATTTCAGCGATGACTCGTTGGAAAGAGCCGCACTTGTACCTGCCGCCTTTGTTGCTCCAAATACACAGACAGAGGTGGGCGGCAAAGAGGCTCTGGTGGCTTTTATTAAAGAAGCCTATATTGATGTAGATAACAATCTGTTGTGGGGAACGGTAGATCATAATGACCGTATAGGAACATCTTATGTTTATTCCTCAAGTCTAGGTGACGTTTATTCCAATATCACTAACAATACAATGGTATCAGCCTTTCTTTCGGTGCTTCTTGCCTTTTTATCCTGCTTCGGCATTGTAAACGCCTTTAGCTCAAACCTCAAAGAACGTAAAAATCAGATAGGTATGCTCAAAGCTGTTGGCGCAACAAGAAGGCAGATAATAAATATCTTCGGCAGAGAGGCTTTTATCATCTGCGTTATTACCGCACCTTTAAGTGTTGCAATTTCTTACGGTGCTGTTAAGCTCTTTGCAAAGCTTATGGGTGACGGATTTATCTTTAAGCCTGATGTAACCATACTTTTACTTGGTGCACTTTTCGGTGTTCTTTGTGTTATGCTTTCGGCTCTTATTCCTCTTTGGAGCATCTCAAAATTACCGCCTATGCAGGCAATCAGAGATATTGAGCTGATGCGTAAGATGAAGAATAAGAAGATTAAAAGTCAGAATCAGTTTAATGTTTCCCGTCTTCTAGCAAAAAGAAAGCTGACCTTCTCCAAGGGCAGACAGATAAGCGTTACTCTTATAATAACCTGTTCAATAGTTATTTGCTGTATTGCAATGTCATTTCTTTACACCACTCTTTCAGATACGAGCAGTTTTTATGCTTCTGATTATGAAATAATCAATCACGGTCAGTCAGGTTCAGCCAATCATTTCATAAACTTCAATCAGAACAGTTCGGGGCTTACAGAAAATTCAAGATATGAAATACTTGAATTACCTCAGGTAAAGGGCGTTTACGGGATAAAGCTTATTAACATAAACCTTGTTATTGAAGGTGAAGTTCCCGAATATTTACAGGTCAACGAGTATGAATCTTTTATAAACAAAAGCTCACGCTTTATTAATGCAGAGGATGTTGCTTACAATGAGGTGCGGGAATCATTTCAGGCAAGCGGAGGACCATTTCACGAGGTTGAAGTGCCAAAAGTAACACGAGAAAACATAAAGGAATATATGCAGGCTGCACCCAACCCCAACTATGTTTATACAAAGCAGGTTGCTGGCTTTACAACAGAAGAACTTATAAACGTAACGGTTAAAGCCACTAGCTCTACCGCTTTGGAGATTGACCGCGAAGACATAATTGACGGTGAAGTAAATCATGACAAACTCAATTCGGGTGAAGAAGTAATTATCTATGCTCCCGAAAAAATAGGCTTTGCTTTTGAAGAAACGGCTCAGGGCGGTCACACTTGGGGACTTTGGAATCTTTCTGATGACGCAAAGGTTGAGATTCCCACCGATAAGATTCTTATACAAAAGCTTAAAGCAGAAGCCGAAAGCCCCTTCAAAGTCGGCGATACCCTTACCCTTTCTCTTATTACCTCCGACATAAACGGCAAAATAACAAGAGAGGATAAAAAGGTAAAGATAGGTGCGATTTTAGGAAAGAAAAATATTTCCGGCAGTTTTCAGATTATCACAACCGTAGAAGGTCTTGACAACTTTGCAGAAAAATACGACTACAGACACTTTGATGTGGAGTTAAAGGAAGAATGTACTGCTGAAATCGACGATCAGATGCAAACCGAGCTTTCAGCAATGTTCCCAGGTAAGAGAATAGGTTCGTCTTTTGCTTTGAACGAGGCACGAAAAGAAGAATACCGTATAACAATACTTTCGGTAGCTTCTCTTATACTCGTTATGCTTGCAGTGTGTGTTTCACTTATCAATAATTCAATAAGTGCACAGATACGTGAAGGCAAGCGTTCAATAGGTACTTTGCGTGCTGTAGGTGCATCAGAAAAAGATCTCGTGCTTTCCTATGTAATACAAATATCAAATATGCTTCTTTACGGCTTTGGTATAGGAACGGTTTTATATGTTGTTTCATACTTTTTAATTGGACTTATCGTAACGGCTGAATACTGGCCTGTAGTTATATGGCCTGCATTTGTAGTGTTTGGTATAATCGCTCTTTGCTGTTACATCAATCTTAAAGTTAAAATCAAAACAATCACAAAATACAGTATCGTCGAAAACATCAGAGAACTGTGAGGTGGCTAAGATGAAAAAATTTACAGCGTTTATCCTTTGCTTTCTCTTGCTCTTAACACCTGTGCTCGCCTCTGCGGCAGAATACGAACAAGAAACCGTCTATGCCACGGAAAATGTAAACATAAGAACCGAGCCCAACACAGACTGTGAAATCATCACCGTACTGCAAAAGGGTAGCTCTGTTACTCGTATCGATGAAGTTGACGGTTGGAGCAAGGTGATCTATGAGGGTGAGGAAAGGTATATCACAAGTGAATATCTTGCCCTGACACCTCCCGAAGAAAAGCCTAAGGAAGAAACCACAGTTGAGCCCACTACCGAGGACAACTCAACTCCGAGGTTTATGGTGACTTCTTATGAGCTCAGCGAAAAGAGTCTTTCTCCCGAAAAGTCGGCAGTGCTGAAGGTGACCTTTAAAAATTACAGCACCACCAAGGCTCTCTATAACATAAAATTCAGCCTTACAGACTCAAGCGGTGATATTCTGACGGTTGGTATGCCCACCAAGTATGTGAAGAGTGTTTATGCCGGCAGCAGCTACACTTGGGAAATCGAGTTGAAAGCTATTAACACAGCTACTATCGGTCAGCACGACCTTCAGGTGTCGGCAGAGTACGAGGACAAAAACTTCGGCTCCTACTCTTCAAGCGACACGGTGAGAGTTGATGTAAAGCAGAGTGTGAAGCTCTCTTACAGCGGTGCAATCTTACCGAAAAAGGTAATTCAAGGGGATACACAAACCGTCACAGTTGATCTTATGAACACGGGCAAGAGCCGGATTTATAACTGCACCCTTGATTTTGATATTGAGGGCATGCAGTCAGGTGGCAGTGTGTTTGTGGGTAATATTGAGCCTGCACAGAGTGCACAAGGCTCGGCAAATCTGCGAGTTGACAGCGACACTCTCGGCGAGGTTACGGGTAAAATCACCATAACCTACGAGGACGACTACGGCAAGGAGTACAAGAAAATCGCCGATGTCAACACGGTCATTGAAGAAAAGGTTGAGCAGGTTGCCACCACAACCGAAGACGAAAAAGAGAAGAAAAATCCTCTTTGGTGGCTGTTTATTCTTATCGGTCTTGCAGTAGGCGGAGGTGTAGGCTTCGGTGTGCCGTGGCTTATCAATGATAAGAAGCAGAGGAAAGAGGACGATTTGAGGTTATAACATAATAAAATTAAGTGCAGTAGTTTCGGCTACTGCACTTGTTGTTTATGTGTAGATTATGGAGTCAAAGACTATTTCCTCAGCACAGTGACGGTAGTTGTTCATAAGACCTACCCATTTCATTTGGTCAGTGAATTTTAAATTCTCGTTAGTGCCGTTTGTCTCTGCCATATGTGACACTATGCGGTTGAACATCTCTTCCGCCTGATCATTTATACTGCAAAGGTAATCGTGTAGTGTGCCATTCATAAGATAGGTGAAGTAGGTTGATTTACAGTGGTTTTTGATGTGGTTGAGGTGAAGTTTTCCCCACTTACCGATAGGGCGGTTGTCTTTGGAAGCGGGGAGCATTAAATCCGGTAAATAGTAGTCGCCGTGAAGGGTATAGCTGATACCGTTTTGTTCGTTGGTGATGTGTTTGGGTAATGACATAGTAAAGCCTCCTTATTTTTCACTTTTATCAATGATTTTCAGCAACAGTTCGTCAATATCCTCAGTGGGTAAATCTTCTGCCAAAAGCATATTGCGAAACTCATTCATACCGTTTATAAGTAAATTACACTCAAAATCCGTAAACTTAATTTTTGTCTTTCTGCTCATAATGAAACCTCCTGTTATTTGGTAGCTTTATTCTACCTTATAACGGGAGGTTAGTCGAATGTGTGGATTTAGAATTAGTCGAAAAACAAGCGTTTTTGTCGAAAAAACAAGCATTTTTGTAAATGTGTTGGAATTAAATCTCTAATTAAAATATAATAAAATATCTATAACTATGTGTACACTATTGGTTTTTAAAAATTTTATTGATGATATTTCACAGGAGAATATAATGAAAATACTCGAACACAGGACAGTAGATTTTTACCCCAACACCAACGTTTCGTTTATCAGGCTAGATGTTGAGGATTTATCAATTACAATAAAAGAAATCATAACCGTACTATCAGATTTATCCTGGATTTCAAGATTCGATAAAAAATATATACGCTCTAGTTTTGAAGAAAGAGCAACTGAAACAGCAAAGCATTTAGCTCGAAATATGAAAATAGGAAAAGATGATAAAGTGACGAGTGATACAGGAGAATATGTAGTTTCTGAACTTGCCAGGGAAGCTATTGTGCAAAAGTTTGGTTATCTTGATATTCCTTTAGCAGAACTTTTTAAGGAGCAAGTAATCGGCAATCCCGGATTTGACTACTACTCTGCAAATAATGACGATATAGTAATTTTTGGTGAGGCTAAATTTTTAGCTAAACAAAATGCATACGGGGTAGGCATGAGTCAAGTTGCAAGATTTATTCGTACAAAACAAGATGTTTCTGATATAAATGATATAGATAAATTTTTTAGCGAAAAGGCTTTGGATGCCTTTCATGAGGGTGAAAAGGCGTATTCTATTGCGTTTTCTTCAAAAACAACATCATCTGATAGAATTATAAGCGGAATAAAAAAACACAAAAAATATGCTGAATTATCACAATATAAGGAATTAATATTTGTGGCGGTGAATGTATGAATAATGTAATACAAAAAATCATTGAGCACCAAGAAATAGACAGTATTTTTAATTATGCCATTACGAATTTATATACTGATGGTCCAATTTCTACAACAGTTTTAGAAATACTTTCTTATCTTTATATATATGAGAATGAAACTTTTCAAAAATACAGTAATAAAATATTAAAATACATGGGAGTTTATTATAAAGATGTTCCTGTTAATTCTCTTATGGATGTAATATTCGGTATGTATAAAAGGTACATAAAAACTACATATGATTATTCATATACTCCGGTACAAGCAAATATTGTTCAAGAAATCAATAACAATCAATGCTTTAGTTTTTCAGCACCTACCAGTACAGGAAAATCTTTTGTTTTTAGAAATGTAATTAATTCTTCCACTAAAGACATAGTTATTGTTGTACCATCAAGAGCATTAATTAATGAATACTATAATAGAATCACGGATGCTATTCCTGATAAAAGTGTTAATATTCTAACTTTTATAGATAAAATCAATACTCGTTATGCAAAACGAAGCATTTTTATCGTTACTCCGGAAAGATGTAAAGAATTATTTAAACATAAAAATGATTTTGATGTTGAGTATTTTTTGTTCGATGAGGCTCAACTTAGCAATGAAGATTCGACCAGAGGTATGTTTTTTGATAGTATTGTAAGAAGAATACAGAATACATACCCACAGGCTAAATTTGTATTTGCACATCCTTTTGTAGCTAATCCAGAAGCACAAATAATAAAAAATCATTTCCAAACTGAGATATCATCTTCGCACCAATATATACAAAAAAATGTAGGACAAATTTTTTATGCATATGACAACGACAAGTTTTATCACTTTGGGATAGATAAAAGCATAATGGGTAATAAGAAAATTGCCTGTGATTTTGATCCGATTATGAAGACCATTGAACATGGTGGAAGTGTATTAATATATACTACAAAAACAAGCATATATAAAAAAACTGTTTTTAACGACTTTGAAAAATATATAAATGTATGTAAGCCGATTAATAATAATGAAGCTCAAACATTAATAAATCAAATTAAGGACTATTTAGGTGCTTCAGATGATAAAAATATGGACAAATATTCTAATATGTTGTTTTTGTTAAAAAGAGGTATAGTTGTCCATCATGGTTCTTTACCGTTACAAGCAAGATTAATTCTAGAACAATTTACACAAAAAGGTTTTTGCCGTATTTGTTTTGCAACGTCTACATTAGAACAAGGAATTAATATGCCTTTTGAGGTTGTTTTCTTAAACACCTTCCAAGCTAGCAGACCGCTTTCGTTAAAAAACTTAATTGGTAGAGCTGGTCGCTCAACTTTAGAATCTAAGTTTGATTACGGAAGTGTAATTGTAAAAAATAGTAATATGTCTGAGTTTAGAAGAATTATGACAACTGATGATACTCTTAAAGATGTATCTTTATTAGAAGACGATAATATCGATGATGATTATAAAGATTTTAAGGACGCGATATTATCTAATACTTTATCAGATGAGTATAATTTAACTGAAGAACAACTCGATAAATTATCAGATCAAGATACTCAAGAGATAGTAAAGCAATTGCTTAATAGTATGTTTGAAGGAGACAAACTAGTTTCATTGAAATCTATCAATGATGATATTGAATTTAAATTGAACCTGTATTTACAATTTGAACGTCTATATTCCTCGTATCTAAAGCGTCCGCTTGCCGATGGTGAAAAAGGTGTTTTAAATACAGCTATTAAAATTTTAATTTGGAAGATTCATTGTAAAACATTTAAAGACATATGTTTTTATCGTTATGCTTATGCGAGTCGTCTAAAAGAAAGAAGGGATTTAAAAGAAAAAATTAAATCTTCATTAGGTGTAAATAAATTAAGATATCAAGTACAACTGAATAATCTCTATGCAGCGTTTGTTTCGGAATGCAATGAGTTGCCCAATAAGAAGTTGAATTTGTACAGTATGTTCGGAAATAAGGAAATTAAAGCAAATGAAGTAGATTATGACAGAATTGTTTTTGATACATATGATTATTTAGATAAAACTATTGGTTTTAATTTGAGTGATATTTTTTATGCTGCATTTCAAAAATATTATGAATCCACACAAGACAAAAGAGCAGAAAAACTTGCCAAATATGTCAAATATGGTACGGATAGTGATAGGCATATATGGATGTTACGTTATGGTCTTACTTTTGAAGATATTGAGTGGGCCGAAAACTACATAGAGGATATAAATCAGGAAGAAATTATTTTTAACAATGGTATCGAAGAGTTAGAACCTGAAAGATACAACATAATAAAGCGTTTTGTACCGAATATCTAGTCTGTGTAATATGCAGTTTAATGAAATCTGTTATGATTTTATGTGTATGCTTTTTTAAATCTTTTTTTGTGAGAATAAATTTGATTTTAATTAAGTGAAATTATAAAGAATTAATGAGGTAATTATGGATATAAAAACGAATAATGCAACTGAATCAATTTTAGCACTTAAGCGATATGTTGCAAGTAATGAGCTACATGCAGATAGACATAAAGCCACAATTCTTATTCATGCTAACCGAAAAGACTATGGTCCTGGATTTTTGGTAGTAAGCGTAACAATAAACGGAGAAGTTGGTCAAATAATAATTGAAGATTTGCATACGGTATATGGAAATTGTTCGAATACATTTACTAATAAAGACAGTTCCTTTTCGTTTATTGCCAATACTCTTTGTGTAAAAACAAAAGATGCTATTCATGGCGAAATAAGCATTAACATAACGTAATTATAAAAAGCTCTGTAATCGTATGATTGCAGGGCTTTTTGTCAGTAATTGTATAGACATTAAATAAGCTTTTAAAAAACAGGGTGCTTTTTTGCTTGTATTGGGAGAGCGCTTGAATGGCATTCAAGAGGTCAGCGGTTC
>JAXJQQ010000008.1:0-23250 GCA_036311065.1 Acutalibacteraceae bacterium
CCCAATAGGGCGTTTTGCTTCCTTTGTCGCCCGGGACAAAGGAAGTGCCACAGCGGCATGAGCGTACGTATTTAACGGAAAAGCACAATTAAAAATTTCAATATAAGGTCAGATAAAAACTACACGTCAATCAAACACTTCACGACTAAAAGTTTTATTGAAATTGAAATAATTAAGTATCTTTTTCCGTCATTTACCACTCTGCATCAAAAAGCTGTTATTATTGTTTTTTAATTTATTTCGTGATAAAATAGCAATTAAAGTAAAATCAAAAAGAGAGTTCAACAATATGCAAAACACAAACAATTTTTCGTTCGAAATGAGAAAAACCACCCGTGAAGATTTACCGAAGGTATATGAAATATACTCCCGTGCAAGAAGGTTTATGGCTGAAACAGGCAACCCCAATCAGTGGAAAAGTCATAAACCTACACCTGAGCAGATTGAAGGTGACATTGAAACGGGCAACGGCTATGTGTGCACCGTAGACGGTGAAATTCATGGTGTTCTGTGCTTTTTTATAGGTGAAGACCCCACATACAAAAAGATTATAGGAGAATGGAAAAAGGACGGCGAATATGCCGTAATTCACCGTATTGCTTCTTCGGGTGAAGTAAAGGGTGTGGGAACATATATGATGGAGTGGGCTTACAACCAATTCCCGAATATCCGTATTGACACCCACGAGCAGAACACAGTTATGCAAAATATGCTCAGAAAAATAGGATACGAGCACTGCGGAACAATTTTCCTTTCCGACGGTGACCCGAGACTGGCCTTTCAGAAATATACAAAAGCAGAGGATTAATCCTCTGCTTTTGCATTTTCTCTGTACTTTTTCGGGGTAAGCCCCGTATATTTTTTGAAAATCTTGGTAAAATAATTAACATCAAGAATACCGCAATCATGAGAAATCTGCTGAACCTGCTGTGTAGTTGTTTCAAGATAATACTTTGCCCTCTCAACTCTTTTTCTTCCAACATATTCAGTCAGTGTCATTCCCGTATCCTTTTTAAAAAGAGATGAAAGATAGCTTGCATTGACATTGAATTTTTCCGCCATGGTTTTGAGTGTCAGGTCGGCATTCAGATCAGCATCAACCTGCATAATAACATTCTGCACCAACGATGAATAGCCTTTAGCTGTATGACTTTTTACAAGCTTACAATAGGAATACAGCATTTCGTCCCACAGCTTCATGATTTCATCCGTGCTTTTACTTTGCTCTATACGCTTTGCAAACTCAGAGCTTATGCCGTGGATATAAAAAGGATGAACATTCCCAACCTCTGCACCTTTTCGCATAAGTGTGTTAAAAATAATCATATAGTTTTTGAGATTTCTCAGTGCATCACTTGTTCTTTCCTCAACGCTGCTTACAAACACCTGTGCGGTAAGAAGCTTTGAGAGTTTTTTATAATTCCCCTGTGACACTGCCCTTATCATATCATTTTCAAAGCTGTATCGCAGTTCAAGCTCCTTTATGAACTCATTTCCTCCGCTCGCATCATAAAAATCAAGCTCTGAAAAAGGTGAACTGAAGTCGTTTTCTCTCATATTTTTCTCTCCATAATTTTCTTGTTTACAATCCATTTATATTATGGTACAATTTTTTCAGAAAATCAAGTTTTTCACAAAAAAATTACTATTTTTAGCAAAAATAATTCTAACTGTATTTCTGTGTAAAATATATAATAAAAATATCGTGCAATGTTTAAAAATTTTATTTAAGGAGTACAAGATATGGAAAACAAAAAAGTTAAACCCTTTGGTATCAAAGATAAACTCGGATACCTTTTCGGTGACTTCGGTAACGATTTCACCTTCATTCTTTCATCAAGCTTTCTTCTCAAATTCTACACAGACGTTATGGGTGTTGAAGCAGCCGTCGTAGGTATCGTTATGATGGTTGCCCGTTTTGTTGACGCATTCACTGATGTTGCAATGGGCAGAATCTGTGACAGAAGCAAATTCACCAAACACGGAAAATTCAAGCCCTGGATAAGAAGAATGTGCGGTCCCGTTGCCATTGCTTCATTCCTCATTTACCAAAGCTCACTTGCAAATCTTCCCTCTGCAGCGAAAATTGCTTATCTTTTTGTAACATATATCCTTTGGGGCTCTGTGTTCTATACTTCTATCAACATCCCCTATGGATCAATGGCATCAGCAATTTCAAACGACCCCGGCGACAGACAGTCCCTTTCAACCTTCAGAACAATGGGCGGTATGCTTGCAGGTGCTTTTGTATCCGTCGGTATTCCCATGTTCGTTTACGATAAAATTCCTCAGCTTGATGAAGCAGGTCAGGCTATTCTTGACCCCGTTACAGGCGAAGCTCTTACCGTTGATATTATGAACGGCGGAAAGTTCACTCTTATTGCAGGTATATTTTCCGTTCTTGCAGTTATTTGTTACCTTCTTTGCTTCTATCTTACCACAGAGCGTGTAAAATCAGTAGCTTCTGTTGAGGCACAGCAGAACAACAATGTTTTTGCAATGCTCAAAAACGCAGTTAAAAACCGTGCACTTATTTCAATCATTGCCGCTTCAATCGTTATGCTTCTTGCACAGCTTACAATGCAGCAGATGGTTAACTATGTATTCCCCGACTACTACGGTGACGGTCAGAAGCAGGGTATTGCCACCCTGGCAATGGGTGCCGGCATGATGATTGCCGCAGTTATTTCAAAGCCCCTTGTTAAAAAATTCGGCAAGGCAGAGGTAAGTATTGTCTCAAACCTTTTTGCAGGCATCGGCTCGTTTATTCTCTTCCTTGTACGCCCTCAGAGCATTTGGGTATATGTTGCCTTCCAGGCAGTCGCATGGCTCGGACTCGGCGTATTCTCAATGGTTAACTGGGCACTTATCACCGATGTTATCGACTACTCCGAAATCAAAAACGGCATCCGTGAAGACGGCTCTGTTTATGCACTTTATTCATTTGCAAGAAAGCTCGGTCAGGCTGCTTCATCAGGTCTTTCCGGTGCACTTCTTACAATGATAGGCTACAATGAGCTTGCCGCTCAGCAGGGTCTTGGTCAGACACAGGCTGTAAAGGACGGTATTTTCAATATTTCTACCCTTGTTCCCACAGTAGGCTTTATTCTTCTTGCTCTTATTCTCTGGTTCTGGTACCCCCTGAAGAAAAAGGTTGTTGAGAAAAATGTAGAAATTCTTGCTGCAAAGCATGCTTCAGAAGAAGACAGTGCAGCCGAATAAGAATAAATAAAAACATCACAGCCGATAGTAAACTGTCGGCTGTTTATTAAAAGCAAAAGGAGTAATATTATGAGACAGATTTTAAACCTCAACAGAAAATGGTCCTTCACAAAGGACTTTGAAGGTATTCCTTCAGCAATTTCCGATAAATGGAATTTTGTCAGTCTTCCCCATTCCTGGAATGCTATTGACGGTCAGGACGGCGACAATGATTATTACAGAGGCACCTGCCTTTATATGAAGGAAATCAAAAAAGAGGACCTTCCCGAAGCAGAAAGATACTACCTTGAAATAAACGGTGCTAATTCCTCTGCCGATGTTTATGTTAACGGTAACAAGAAAGCGCATCACGACGGAGGCTACAGCACCTTCCGAGTTGATATCACAGATGAAATCGGTATTTCAACAATGGTTGCAATAACTGTTGATAACAGCGCTAACGAAACCGTTTATCCTCAGATGGCAGACTTCACCTTCTACGGAGGCCTTTACAGAAACGTTAATCTTATCTGCGTTTCAGAAAGTCACTTTGACCTTGACTACTACGGCGGTCCCGGTTTAAAAATCACACCGACAGTTGACGGCAATAAGGCAGAACTTGAAATTGAAGCTTACCTTACAAATGCAAAAGAAGGTCAGAGCCTTAAGTTCATTATTAAAGATTCCGAAGGTAATATTGCTGCTGAAAAAGTTCAGAACTCTTCAGAGAACAAGGCTGATTTCACAATTGAAAATGTTCATCTCTGGCACGGCAGAAAGGACCCCTACCTCTACACTGCAGAAATTGAGCTTCTTGACGGTGAAAATGTGATTGACAATGTTTCTGCACGCTTTGGCTGCAGAGCCTTTGAAATCGACCCTGAAAGAGGCTTCATCCTTAACGGTGAGGAATATCCCCTTCGCGGTGTATCACGCCATCAGGACCGTTGGGGCTTCGGTAATGCACTTCTTCCCGAGCACCACGAGGAAGATATGGAGCTTATCTGTGAGGTTGGTGCAACAACAATCCGCCTTGCACACTATCAGCACGATCAGTATTTCTATGATCTTTGCGACGAAAAGGGTATGGTAATCTGGGCGGAAATCCCCTACATTTCAAAGCATCTTCCCGGTGGCAGAGAAAACACCGTAAGTCAGATGAAGGAGCTTATAACACAGAATTATAACCATCCTTCAATTGTTGTATGGGGTCTTTCTAACGAAATTTCTATGAACGGTACAGATGAAGACCTTCTGGAAAACCATAATATTCTCAATGACCTTTGCCACGAAATGGACAAGACAAGACTTACAACTATGGCTTGTGTTTCAATGTGCGACATCAATGACCCCTATGTTCAGATTCCCGACACCGTTTCCTATAACCACTACTTCGGCTGGTACGGCGGTGACACCGGGATGAACGGCCCCTGGTTTGATAACTTCCACAAAACCTTTCCCAACATCCCCATCGGCTGCAGTGAATACGGCTGTGAGGCACTTGACTGGCACACCTCAAATCCCGTTCAGGGCGACTACACGGAGGAATATCAGGCATACTACCATGAAGAGCTCATCAAACAGCTTTTCACAAGAAAATATATGTGGGCAACCCATGTATGGAATATGTTTGACTTCGGTGCAGACGCAAGAAACGAGGGCGGTGAAAACGGTCAGAACCACAAGGGTCTTGTTACCTTTGACAGAAAGTATAAGAAGGACTCCTTCTATGCCTATAAGGCTTGGCTGAGCGATGAAAAGTTCGTTCACATCTGCGGCAAGAGATATATTGACCGTGTTGAAGATGTAACCAAGGTTACGGTTTACTCCAACCTTCCTGAGGTTGAGCTTTTTGCAAACGGCAAGAGCCTTGGCAAAAAGACATCCGACGTTCACTTCTTCTATTTTGATGTTCCCAACGAGGGCGAAACAGTTCTCACCGCTAAGGCAGGCGACTTTACCGATGAAAGCCTTATCAGAAAGGTTGACACCTTTAACGAAAGCTACAGACTTAAGGAAAAGGGTGCAATTCTCAACTGGTTTGACATTACAGAGGTAGAAGGTCACCTTTCACTTAACGATAAGATGAGCGATGTTCTCAGACTCCTGAAGGTGCTGCACTCTTCCAGGGTATGATGGCTCAGGCAGGCATAGGAGCAGGCACAGATGTTATGGGCTTTGAAATGAACGAAGGTATGATGCAGATGATGGGCGGCTTTACAGTTATCCGTCTTACATCACTTCTCGGCATGACAGGCCTTAAAATGACAAAAGAACAGCTTTTAGGCCTTAATGCGCAGCTTAATAAGATTAAAAAGCCTGAATAAAGTTGAATTCGGAATGCGGAATTCGGAATTGCGACTAAGAAAGTGTAAACAGAAAAGTGGTTTCCCACAGAATTTACAAAACAACACTGAATGATAAAAAGGACTGCCGATATCGGCAGTCCTTTTTTTCTTATCACTTATATTCAAGAAGCGGATGGATCCATGTATCATCAACATCAACGAACATATCGAGCACGGTTTTGTCATCAATCGGCTTTGTGCATTTTACTCCGCGATAGGTGTAGCTGTATTCATCAGCGTTTATGTTATAGCCGTAAAACACGCTTATTGTCATTCCTCTTTCGCCGGTGCAGTAAAGATGAACAGTATCCCCTTCAACGCTGCCGCTTCCGCCCAAAACAGAAATACGGTTTTCAAAAAGGCTGTCCTTACGGAAAAGCCTCAGCTTGGTTTCCTTTTCACTACCAATTAAAAAGGCATAATAATCTCCTTTTTTTACTGTTTTTATAATTGTCATATCCTCTTTATCTGTACGGAAATAATCGTTAGCCACCTTTTCAATTGCCGCCGTGTTATCGGCGTCAACGGAAGAGAAATAGTGATAGGCAGGATAGGACAAACCGATAAGGCACATTATAATAAAAACGAATGCCACAGCTAAAATAATGCCCATTCTGGATTTTTTTATAGTACTTACAATAATTTCGTTTGAAGCATTGTTAAGCTTTTCTTCCGGTAGTCTTTCACCCTGAAGTAATTCCGTAACCGTAACACCGAGAATCTCGGATAAAGGAATGAGAAGTGAAATATCGGGTGCACTTCTGCCCGTTTCCCATTTTGAAACGGCTTTATCGGTAACATTCAGCTTTTCAGCTATTTGCTTCTGGCTGAGGGAAATCTCACGCCTCAGGTCGGCAATAAATGTGCCTGTCTTTTTATTGTTCATTTCATCACCTCTTTGATTTCCAATAAAATATTAGCACAAAAGAGTTGAAAAGTCACCCTACCGTTGGTAGAATTGAAATATAAGTAAGAAAAAATAAGGAAAATTTCATATCTCGTTCGTATAATAGGTGAAAGGACATATCAGGAGGTATAAAAATGATAAACGGTGAAAGTAGCTACCGCCGTTTTCTTTCAGGTGATGAAAGTGCCTTTGACGAAATAATGATTAATTACCGTGACAGCCTGACCTTTTTCATTAACCGTTTTGTTAAGGATTACAGCACTGCCGAAGATATAGCCATTGATGTTTTTTTGTACATAATAGTCCACCCCAACCGCTACAATTTTAAAACAAGCCTTAAAACCTACCTTTTTATGCTGGGCAGAAGCCGTGCGATTGATTTTTTACGCAAAAAGAAAAGGCGGAATGAGGCTTCTCTTGACGGTGGTGAAGAGTGTCTTCATTATGATTTTCAAAGTCTTGTTGAAAAGAAGGAAAAGGATAAAATTCTTTTTCAGGCAATTGAAACACTCCCCCAAGACATGAAAACCGCAATTTATCTTGTTTATTTTGAAAATCTCAGCTATAAAGAAACGGCAACGGTTATGAAAAAGACAGTCAAGCAGGTCGATAATCTGATTTATCGCGGAAAGAAGGAGCTTTCTGCCCTTTTGGGAAAGGATGGTGAGCTTTTATTATGAGAAGAACAAACGAAGAATTTATAAACGAGGTTTATGAAAGACGCAAAGCATATATCAAAAAGCAAAAACAGAGAAATGTTATAATATGTGCACTGATACCCGTTTTCTTTTTTGGTATATTTATGCTGCCCGCTATGATGCCTGCAATGTCAGCTGATAAATCGGCTCCGCCCGAATCAGTGCTTATGGGCTCATCAGAGGATAACCAAAGCAGTGTCTATCCCCCCGGCACAATTATTGTTACCGTAAATACAGAAAATGAAAGCTATACCCTTGAAGGCACTGATATTGCCGATTTTACGGAAAAACATTTTTATGACGGAAACCGCAGTCAATCCTCATCATCAGTACACGACGAAGTTGAGGACAGCAAAATAACATACGGAGAAAAAATCTGCTCTTTCACTCTTGAGTTATCAGATAGCGGCATAAAAAAACGCACCTTCTGCTTTTATGAAAAGGGCATTGAAAATGAAGAAACGGGCGAGTTTTATAGCCTTAGCGAAGAAGAAGCAAAGGAACTGAAACGCCTTCTGAATATATAAAAGGAGGAAATTTTATTAAGAAAAAACATAGTCTTGTTACACTTACTGTAGCTTTTATGTGTCTTCTGTTTTCCTTCACAGCCTTCGCTGATACGGGTCCGAAGCCGTCGGTAAGAATTGCCTTTAAAGGTCTCGGCGATGAGGTATGCTATGCAACTCTTCTTTCTTTCCGTAACAGCTCGGGACCTGCAAGGTATTGGAACGGCAAGGAGGCTCCCGATTACTATGTAAGTGATAACGATGCCGAGGAACAACCTGACACACTTAAAGAATATAAGTCCGTGTGGAAGAAAATGGCGGAGTACAGCGACCCCGACAATTACTATTTTCTGCAAAGAATATGGAAGCTTGACGAAACCAAGGAACTGGCGTGGACCTATTATCCTCCCGACAGCTTCAAGATTCTGCTTTACTATCCCGAAAGTGACACCTTTGTGAGAAGCGGTATTTACGAACGCTATGCATTTGACAGCTATTACACCGTAAATGCATTGAATCTTGAGGCAGAAACAGATTTAATTACGGCAGAAAAAAGCTACGATTATAAATGGGAAACGATATCACTCGTTGCAAGAATCCTTATAACAATTCTGATAGAAACTGCCGTGGCATTTCTTTTTGCTTACAAAGGCAAAAGGGAATTTATGATTATTTTTGCAGTGAATGTTGTCACTCAGATTCTTCTCAACACAGCCCTCAATATTGAAAACTACAAAGAGGGTTATATGGCATTCACGGCATATTACATTTTCTTTGAAATAATAATCTTTGCTTCTGAAGGGCTTATTTATTCTTTTGCAATCAAAGAAAAAAGCAAAAAAAGGAACATTCTTTATTCCCTGACTTCAAATACGATATCCTTCGGTGCGGGCTTACTCCTTGCCCATATTATACCGGGAATTTTTTAAAAAGGAGAGACATTTATGAAAAAGAAAACAAAAATTATCCTTATTGTTTTGATTATTCTTTGCTTTATTCCCTTTCCTAACGGTACCGTTAAGGACGGAGGCACAAAGCAGTTCACCGCCCTTACCTATAAGGTAGTGAAATGGAACAGACTTGTTGATGCAGACTTTGTTTATTCTGAAACTGATTTATATGTTTTCCCTTTTAATTTCCTTCCTGTTGACAAACTGTGGAGCAGAAAACAGATAAACCTTCCCCCTGAACAAAACGACAACGGATGTAAATACGACCACTCCCCTGCCGAAACGGAGCAGATTGCAAAAGATGCTTACCTTGGCGGCTGGTGCGGCAATGTTCAGTCCACAATTTTCCTGAACGGCAAGGAATACACCTTTATGTACGGTGACTCCGTAACCCTTAATGCAATTTATACAAACCACAGCTTCAAGGATAAGCCCTGCAAATGTGATGAAGGTATTCTTATAAGAACAGAATCGGGAGATTACACCGTAAATACTGAAAAGTACTTTGTAAGAAGTGATAAGGGACAGGGACAGCTGACACTTCAGCAGGCAGAAGAAATCAAAAAAATAATAGAAAGACAGACCGCATAATATTGCGGTCTGTTTTCAGTTGATTACTCTTATTTCTCTGCTATCCTTCATTGGATACACTATAAGTGCCCTTGAATCAAGCTTTTCCTTATGCATATCAACGGCTCTTACGGTGCTGTTATAGTAGGTTGTGTAATAGTAAACACCGCTGTCCGTGTTACAGCAGGAGGAATAAACCGTATATTCAAACTGACCGTCAGGCAGCTTAACAGCACCCTTCTGCTGGCAGACGGCACCTAAAATATGAAACACCTGACCAACGCTTTTCTGTTCACTGATTTTAGGCAATGCCTTTTCCTTTGTAAAGGTCGCCCTTACAAAGCGGGACATTGAGCTGAGATCCCCCGGAAGGCCCATTGCACCCATACCTCTTGAGTAAAGCTTTAGCTCATTCTGAGGCAGAAAAGTGTTTTCAGGCGGATTTTCCGTAAGATGAATGTAATTGTTAAGGTTAAACATCTGCAAAGGAAATTCAGGACTGTTTGTAAGCACCCCCACGGGGTTATCATATATTTTAAGCTCGTTCCCCACAGGCTCAACGGTTATACTGCTTTTTGAATCTGATATCATCCAATGAAGGGGGGAAGCAGGGTATTTGTCGCTGAAGTTCATATCCGTCACGTTTGTGTGAAGAAGAAGCTTTCTGACATCCCTCACCGTTTCACACTCACAAAGAACACGGGGAATAAACTCAAATGATGCAATATTTCTCTTTCCGAGAGTCTCCTTAGCGTATTCTGCCTCAGGAAAATTCAGTGCCGCCGCAGAAAGGCCCTTTTCATTTGTTGCATCGTAGTAAAGTGGTACCCCGTTTTCCACAATTGCCGTACCGATAAAAGCATAATGATGCTCCGACGCTTCGGATTTTCTGAAATAAAAAGGAAATTTTCTGGGTGTTATAACAACACTTTCATTAAAGGAGCATTCCATATCAAGATTACGTCCGAAAAAGTGCTCCCTCATTCTTACACTTACTGCTGTACACAAGCTTATCACCTCAGAATTGTTTTTGGCACAAAAGGCTTTTTTTAGTCGCAGTTAAAAAAGTTATTTTTACAATTTGCAATTGTTTTTCTTGTTGTTTTAACAAATTGTTAATAAATAGATATTGAGTATCCTTGAATAATGATGTAGAATAGACTACGGAAAAAATATAAAATGAAAGGATTTTTATATTATGAAAGTTTTTATGATTGGCGGTACCGGTCTTCTTGGCTGTGAAGCAGCAAGAATCTTCATTGAAAAAGGTCATCAGGTAAAGAGCGTTGCTCTTCCCCCCCTTCCCGAAGGAGCTCCCATTCCCGAAGAAATGGAGCTTGAATTCTGCAACATTTACGAAAAGTCAGACGACGAAATCAAAGCTATGCTTCAGGGCTATGACTGCTTCGTATTTGCCGCAGGTATTGACGAAAGAGTTGAATTCCCTGCTCCCGTTTACGATGCTTACTACAAGTACAACATTGCTCCCTTAAAGAGAATTCTTCCCCTTTGTAAGGAAGTTGGCATGAAGAACGCTGTTATCCTCGGCTCATACTTCTCCTATGCTGCAAAGCAGTATCCCGAAATGAAGCTTACAGAAAAGCATCCCTACATCAGAAGCCGTATTGATCAGGAAGAGGTTGCCTTCTCATTTGCTGATGAAAACTTCGATGTAGCAGTTCTTGAGCTTCCCTACATCTTCGGCACACAGCCCGGCAGAAAGCCCGTTTGGGTTATCCTTATCGAGCAGATCAAGATGATGGATAAGCTTCCCTGCACAATGTATCCCGGCGGTGGTACTGCAATGCTTACAGTACGTCAGGTTGGTCAGGTTATTGTTGGTGCTGCTGAAAAGTCAAAGGGTGCTAAGGCATGGCCCATCAGCATGTACAACCAGACCTGGAAGGAATTCCTTAAGATTGTTTATGCCGCAAGAGGTATGGGCAACAACCGTAAGATTATCAGCATTCCTCCCTGGATGATGCGTATGGGTCTTGGCGGAGTTAAAAAGGAATATGCCGCAAAGGGTATTGAAAGCGGTATTGATGTTGACGGTCTTGCAGACATTATGGACATCAACCTCTTTATTGATAAGAAGTACAGTGTTGAGCTCGGTGCTACTGAAGACGATATCGTTTCAGCTATCACTGATTCAATCAAGGTAAGCCAGGCTGTTTTTGACGGCAAGGCAAAGCTTCTTGAAATGAAGGGCGAATAAAAAGCATAAAATAGTGACATTCATACAGGATGTCACTATTTTTTCTTTTGTTGAAAAAATGTTTTCTGAGATTTAATAAGAATTCCCGTAAAATCAGATTATTTATACTTTTTAAGAAATATTTTTATTAATCACATTGCATAACAATTAAAATAGTGCTATTATGGAAACATAATCTAAAGGAGGAATAGATATGAAGAAAATAATCGCAATTGTGCTTTCTTGCATTATGCTTTTTTCTGCCGCAGTGCCTGCTTCAGCTCTCTGCCTTACGGAAAAAGAGCTTTTCAAGTTAGTTGTTCCCGAAAATTGGGAAATGAACGAAGGTGACTCAAGAACAGTTGAAGCGGTTTTCAATAAAAGCATAACAGACCGTGTTCTCACCTGGGAAACAGATAACAGTGAAATTGCAACTGTTGACAAGTGGGGCAGAGTTACTGCAGTAAAGGAAGGTAAGGCCTCCGTTACTGCAACAACTGCAGACGGTATCAAGGATACAGTTAATCTTACAGTTACCAAAACCGCAACAAAAACCGATAAAGTAAACAAAGTAAAGCACGACTATCAGGGTGAAGCCGTTAAGGAAAATGATGTTCTTCAAAAGCTTGTTGACAGATTCCCCAAGGGAAGCAGTGATGTTCCTGCTTTTGTAAAGGATGAAAGCTCTTACCCCGAAGCACAGTCAGCCGTAACTCAGGACGGTGCAATCTGGACAATTACAGCTTACGGTGTTCTCAGAACTGATGACTATGCAAAAAATGAACGTGACAAAGAACAGCGCTTTATGGGTGACAGATATTTCTATACTGCTGATTTAGGCGAAGGCAAGGTTCTTGCAATTTTTGCTGACGGTGAAAACGGTATCTGGACCGTTATGCAGGAAGGCTACACCCACATTAAAATGGTTAAAATGAACGGCACCGACAAAGCCGCCCTTATGAGTGATAGTTCACAGAAATACGTTGCAAGACGCGGTATGGTTTCCAACGCTTACTATAACGGCAGTGCTCAGAAGTGGATTCCCTCAGAAACAGACAACGACGGTCTGTGGACCGCAATGTACGGTGCAGGTGAGCTTATGCGCTATGCTGTTCTGCGTGATGACCCCAATGCTACCGCAGAAGAAATTGCAGAGGCAAAGAAAACTGCAACCCTTTCAACAGAAGCAGTTTTGTTCCTTACCTATGTTTCCATGCGTCAAGGCACAACCGAAAGCTACATAAGAGCTCAGCGTAACGGTAATGTTACAGACCTTGACCTGGGTAAATATTATACCAACGAAGCACTTGTTGAAAACGGCAACTATTCACAGAATATACCCGAAGAAAGCCCTGCCGATGCTTTCACTAAGATGAACCTTTTATATATGACTCTCGGCGTACGCTCATATATTAT
Organism: Acutalibacteraceae bacterium; assembly: GCA_036311065.1. Lineage (GTDB taxonomy): Bacteria > Bacillota > Clostridia > Oscillospirales > Acutalibacteraceae > UBA6857. The sequence goes on from JAXJQQ010000008.1 coordinate 12,794, forward strand.
GTCATCGGACAACCTTGCACTTATCAACTCTGCTGACTGGACTGACCCCTCAGTTGAAACTGATAAGACCTATGCAAAAAGAACAAGACTTCTTGAAGGCTTCTGGGCAAGAACATATTCACTCAAGCAGGAGAATAACTCCATCCACGGTAATATATACTGGCAACACAACGGTGACGGCACTGCAACGGGTGTTTCATCAAAGCAGCCGGGCGAAAGCGAATATCTGCTTCACGGTGAAAACCTGAGAGGCGTTGTAACAGATGCATCGGGCGAAATGCCTCAGAGACTCTGGGATGACCTTATCGGAGCAGGCTATGACCTTACAGATGTTGTTTATAAGGGTGACACAAGTGCTGACGAAATCATCGGACACCTTTTCATTTACAAGCTCGCTTATGATATTCTCGGTCCAGAGGATCCTGAAATAAAGGCTCTTATCACAAAAACTATGACCGACTTTGCCCGCCATCTTACAGATAACGGCTATTCACTTTGTGAGGCTACAGGTCAGCCCACAACCTGGGGTAAGCTCAACCGCACCCATTTCCACAACGGACAGAATGTCGGCGGCGGCCCTCTCCACTCCGCAGTTATGCTCAGTGCGCTTAAGCTTGCCGCTTATGTAACCGGCGATCAGAAGTGGGAAGACGAATACCGTATGGCAGCTCTTGATGAGTCTTATGAATATGCTGAGATTATGACTCAGAACTGGGAGAGATACAAAATGGCAATTCTTGAATATGCCGCAAGTGTATCAGAGATTATACCCTTCCTTATAAGACCCCTTATGAACACCACACTTGTTAAAACAGTTTACCGTATGATCCTCAACTATTCTGACGAGGAAATGGCATTACTTGCTTATTACCTTCTTTTCCAGATGGAGGATGATGAGGAGCTTCTCGCTTATTACAGAGACGGCATTGACAGTTGGTGGTATTCAATGAGCATCAGCGAAAATCCCTTGCTTTATTATGTTTATCAGCTCGCTTATCCTAACGAGGAAAAGACCGACTACTACGGCAACAGCCTTATTGAAACAGCCGCCTGGTCACTTTCACGCCATCCCATTGAAACAATTAAGTACAGTGCAACCAATGCAAACAGAGACGATATCAAGGAGCTTGACCTTGAAGAGGATTGCGGCATCGGCGGCACAAGAGTTCTCAGCTATGACCCCAATGTAAGAAGACCTCTTTTTGCTGACAGTGATAATGAAATTCTCAGACTTATAGGCATTGTTCTTTCCTGTGCAGGTCTCAAGTGGAAGGTTGCAGCTCCCGATGAAAGAGCTATACACAAGTTCAACAACTCAACCTATATTCTTGAAGATCACCACAATTCCTATGAAATGGAAGGCTCAACAACCTATACTCTCCCCTATTGGATGGGCAGATATCACGGTATGCTTGAAGCTGAATAAAAGAAATAAATATAACCCCGCAAAGCTTCCTTGCCGCCCGTCGGCGTAAGAATTGCGGGGTTTTTATTGTATTTCAACCAAAAAATATATAAATGCACAAAATTAAATATTTTTTTCACCTTATAAAGGTAAATCTTTGTAACCTTTGCAAGCCATAATGATACCTCGTAACCCCCGTAAAACATTGACAAGCACCATAAAATATGTTATTATTTTATGGATTGATTTTAAAAAGTTTTATTTATTCTTAAGGAGGAATTACCACGGTGAAATTAAATGCGAAAATTCTTCTCAGAGTTTGCCTTTTCAGCTTACTCACCGCAGTTATATTACTTTGCCTTAACAGCTTTTTCCAGCCGGTGTGGTCAAAATGGAACAACTATTACACCACCAAAGGCTTTTACGAAGAACCCGAAAACACTATTGAAACCGTATTCCTTGGTGCAAGCGTTATGCAAAGCAGTGTGTCCCCTATGGATATGTACAATGAACACGGCATTAACTCTTACAATCTTGCAACAGAGCAGCAGCCCGTTCTCGGTTCATATTACTGGCTTAAAGAAACCTACGACTACCATTCAGAAACCCTTAAAAATGTTGTATTTGACATTTCTGCACTCAGAAGTAACTCAAAGAAGGCTTTTTATCACAAATGCTTTGACAATATGAAGCTTTCCAAAAATAAGATTCAGGGCGTTTACGAATACTGTAACGAAAGTATAACAGATACAATATCCTTTATGGTACCCCTGATTTCATACCACAACCGATGGAGCACTCTTGAAGAATCCGATTTTACAAAATACGGTTGGGAAAAGGATACAGGTACAAGAGGCTACTATTACATCAAAAACAGCTATCTTCGAACAGAAGGTCTTAATGCAGTGCAGACTCCTCCCCTTATTCTTGACGAGAAAGCACAGCCCTCCGAGCTTCTTGAAAACTCCCTTGAGTATCTTGACAGAATGGTACAGTTCTGCAAGGAAAAGAATCTTAAGCTCGTGTTTATAAAAACCTCAACAATTATCTGGTCCTCAGAGCTTCACAATGCTGTTCAGGAGCTTGCGGACAAATACGGCATTGAATTCTACGATTTCAACTTTGAACCGCTTTACAGCACAAACAACTTCCTTCACGCTTTTGACAGCGGCAGCGACGGTAAACATCTCAACTACTACGGAGCTCACAAGTTCACAAAGTGGATGGGTGAATACCTTACAGAAAAATGCGGTGCAACAGATGTAAGAGATAATCCGAAGTACGATTTTATGAAGGATCAGTACAAGGAATATGAAGCAAGAGTTCTTCAGCATGTTAACCTTGTTTCCTCCAAATCTCTTACCGAATATCTCGACCTTGCCTTCAAGGGTAACAATACTGTGCTTCTCAGCGTTCAGGAGAATGCAGCGGGTGCTCTTACAGAAGAAGACAAAAAGTTTTTCCGTGAAAACGGACTTGAAAAATTCGCAGAGCTTCCCGCATACACCTCTTATGTCGCTGTTGTGCAGAACGGTGAGGTTATATATGAACAGACGGGTGGTATGAAGTCCGTCGGATACAAAGGACTTATGCCTGACGGAAAGACCTCTTACCGCCTTAAATCCTACGCCTACGATAAGGAAAGCGAAGGCACAGCAGAGATTATCGTTGATAAAAAGCCGGCAATGGAACCCGGACGCGGTCTCAACATTCTTGTTTACAGCAATGAGCTCGGAACAACACTCAACACAACAAGATTTGATACAACCGTTACCACTGTAAGAGACAACTACGGAATTCACGATATCTTCTTTATGACAGATGAAGAAGAATTCAACAAAGACTATGCACCTGAAACTATGCGCGGCAAGGTTAAGCTTTATATGGAAAAAATTGCCGGTATAAAAAAGGCAGAAACGGAACGTCTTCTTGCTGAAAGCGAAAAATAAACAAAACCGTATAAACCTTTTTCCTTAACTGTGAGTTAAGAAAAAAGAAAAAATATCAAATTATTCAAAGGAGCAGAAAATTATGGAAAAGATCTTAGAAATCCTCAATTCAATCAGAGATGACATTGACTACGAAAAGGAAGACAAGTTAATCGACGACGGTATTCTTGACAGCTTTGATATCGTTTCAATTGTTGGTGAGCTTTGCGATGCTTATGACATTACAATCACCGTTGACGATATGGAGCCTGAAAATTTCAACAGTGCAACTGCTATTCACGAGCTTGTTGAACGTCTTCTTGACGAAATGTAATTTAAAACTTACAAAGGGTGACAGAACAAACTGTCACCCTTTGACAGAGTAAGATTAATCTTAACTTTGTTTCAGATTGTTAATTATGAAAGGAAAGAGAAAGAAATATGGCTCTTAATTCTTTTAGCTTTATGGCTTTTCTGGCAGTTGTTGTGGCTGTTTACTATTTGGTACCCAAAAAATACCAATGGTGTGTACTTCTGATTGCCAGCTACGGTTTTTACCTTTCAAGCGGTATTGATAATGTTCTTTACATTATTTTTACAACGCTTTTCTCATTTTTTTCGAGTCATTGGATGCAAAAAATCCGAGACAAACAGAATGAAAAGATAAAATCCCTCGGTGACGAGCTGACAAAAGAGCAGCGCGTTGCAATGAAAAAGGAAGCGGCTAACAAAATCAAGCGTATTCAGGTTCTTACAGTTCTTGTAAACCTCGGAGTTCTTGCTTATTTTAAATACCTCAACTTCTTTATAGGCGGCTTCAATTCAGTATTTTCCATGTTTGAATGGGATATTTCCATTCCTTTTGTAAACATGATTGCACCTTTGGGACTTTCTTACTATACCTTTAACTCAATCGGTTACCTTATTGATGTGGGCAGAGGCAAGCTTAAAGCAGAAAAACACCTTGGTAAGTTTGCTCTTTTTGTTTCCTTCTTCCCCTCAATTGTTCAGGGTCCCCTCAACCGTTACGGTGATGCCGGCCTTCAGCTTCAGCAGGAGCACGAATTTGACTATAACAACGTAAAATACGGTGCTCAGCTTATTCTCTGGGGTCTTTTCAAAAAGCTTATTATTGCTGACCGTATTGCGGTAATTCCTGCAACAATCTTCTCAGCCTCCTTCCAGGATTATACCGGCTCACACATTTTCTTTGCCGTGCTTTGCTATTCATTCCAGATTTACGGTGACTTCTCCGGCGGTACAGACATCACCCGCGGTGCTGCTCAGATGTTAGGAATCAACCTGCCGATGAACTTTGAAAGACCGTTCTTTGCAATTTCAATGGCAGACTTCTGGCGCAGATGGCATATGTCACTCGGTGCCTGGATGAGAGAATATGTGTTCTACCCCGTAATGCTTTGTAAGCCCGTTGCATCCCTGAGTAAGAAAATGCGTAAAAAATACGGCACCTATGCAGGTAAGCTTGTCCCCTCCGTTGCCGCTCCTATGGTCGTTTTCTTCCTTATAGGTATATGGCACGGATTAAGTAAGCAATATATAACCAACGGTCTTTATAACGCCCTTCTTATTTCGGGCAGCGTTGCAATGGCTCCTGTTTTTGAAAAGCTTGTAAAAGCTCTCAAAATCAACACAGAAGCCTTCAGCTTCCGTGTTTTCCAGATTCTCCGTACCACTCTGCTCCTTTTCATTTCAAGAATCATAGTCCGTGCTCCCTCTATTTCAGAGGCAGGCAAAATGATCAAGGCATTCTTCACCGATATTGACCTGCCCTTCATTTTCGGTATAGACGGCAGAATTTATGAGCTCGGTCTTGATAAAACAGATATGGGACTTCTGATTATTGCAATCGCAGTTCTTACATTTATCAGCGTGCTTCAGGAAAACGGTATGAAAATCCGTGAAACTCTTTCCAAGCAGAACATCGTATTCCGTTGGGCTGTTATTCTTGCTCTTATATTGGCTATTGTTATTTTCGGCACCTACGGTCCCGCTTATGATGCCAAATCATTCATTTACGGTGGCTTCTAAAGTTCCGCTTAATAAAACAAGGAGGAAAAAATATGCAAAAATCTATTGCCCTCGCTATTCAGAAATATGCACTTGAAACACCTGAACAGATTGCAGTAATCGCAGGCGGAGAAAAGTGCACATATAATCATCTTGCTGAATGTAACCGTAAGGTTGCTGCATACCTTGAAAAAAAAGGCGTAAACGCCAATGAAAGAATAGTGGTGGAAGCAGACCATATTCTTGAATATGTTTATTTCTGGTACGGTATTCAGCTTCGCGGTGCTACCTTTGTTCCCGTTGAAAAGAATACACCGACTAACAGAATCAAGGAAATTGCAAAAGAGCTTGACGCTTCAGTAATGGTTACACTTCAGAAAAGAGAAGACCTTCCCGAAGGATGGTCTCTTGAGGATATCATCCCTGAAATTATGCAGGAATCAGACAATTATCAGGCAACTGAGCCCGACGATTCCTCACTTGCAGAAATCCTTTTCACAACAGGTACAACAGGTAAATCCAAGGGTGTTATGGTGTCCTTCGGCAATCAGGTAAACATTGCCCTTGCCGGTATTGAAACCACAAATATCAAATCAGATAATGTATGGCTTATTCCCACCCCGATGAACCACGCAGCAGGCTTAAGAAAGGTTCATATTGCAATGGCTGTTGGCAGCACAAGCTGCCTTATTGAAGGCTTCAGAAACTTCAAGCAGTACTTCAAAACTATTGAGGATTACGGTGTAACCTCACTTTATCTTCCCCCTTCGGCAATTCACCTTCTTCTTGCTTTTGCAGCAAAAAAGTTTGAAGAGCTTAACGGCAAAATCCGTTTCATTTATTCAAGCTCAACAGCTTACCCCGAAACGGACAAAGAAAAAATGCGTAAGCTTATGCCTGATGTTTATATGTATAACTGCTTCGGTTGCAGTGAGGCAGGAGTTGTCTGTACTGACGAATTCTGTGTTTCGGGCGGCAGCGAATACACCGGCAGTGTAGGTAAGCCTAACTCATACAGCAAAATAATTCTTCTTGATGAGGAAGGTAACGAGGTCAAGAATGCAACTGCTCAGAACCCCGGCCTTTGTGCAATTGAAAGTAAATCTGTTATGCAGGGCTACTGGAATGAACCAGAACAGACTGCAAAGGCAATCAAAAACGGTATGCTTGTTATGAGCGACCTTTGTTACTTTGCACCTAACGGCGAGCTTATTCTTGTGGGCAGAAGCAACGACACAATCAACCTCGGCGGTCTCAAGGTAGCTCCCCTTGAGGTTGAAGAAGTTGTTCTTCGCTTACCCTTTGTTGATGAATGTCTGCTTATCCCTTCAGTAAAAGCAAACAATATTGCACTTAAGCTTCTTGTTGTTCTTAAAGAAGGCGAAGAGCTTGACGAAGAAGCTATAAGAAACATCATTTCCGAAAATCTTGAGCCTTACAAGATTCCCAAGAAAATTGAAACAGTTGATGAAATCATCAAAACCTTTAACGGTAAAATAGACAGAAAGCAAATGATTTCAAAGCATTCATAAAAGGCACCGGGCTATTTATCAAATAGCCCGGTGTTTTCTTTAAATCACTTGACTTTTACGCTTTGATGTGCTAAATTATAAAGTAATTTGTATATCAAAAAAGTATTAATTTTAAAGTCAGGTAAAAACACATAACTATTCATAGGATATGTCACTGACGACAGTATCTCAGACGTAAAACAGTGGCTTATCAGGTGCTATTACGGTATGATTCAAAAAGTGTGAGCATTATTCCAAAATGATTACACAAATCATTCAACTGCTTCTTACACTGACTTATACAACAAACCAAAGGAGAAAAACAAAAATGGTAATTACAGATTTACTTGAACGCAATGCCCGGTTTAAAGGCCCTGAAATTGCTCTTGTTGAGGTTAATCCTTCAGAAGAGCGAGACAGTGCCGTAACCTGGAGAGAGGCAAGTCTTATAGAAAGTGCAAACGCAGGTACACCCTACCGCCGTGAAATGACATGGAAGAGCTTTGACCGCCGTGCAAACCGTTTTGCAAACCTTCTTTTAAGCCGTGGTTTCAAAAGAGGTACTAAGGTTGCTATTCTGCTTATGAACTCACTTGAATGGCTCCCCCTTTATTTCGGTATACTTAAGGCAGGCTGCATTGCCGTGCCTATGAACTTCCGTTACTCAGGTGATGAAATTAAATACTGCCTTGAACTTGCAGACTGCGAAGTTCTCATTTTCGGCAAAGAATTCATTGAACGTATTGATACTATTGCAAACGATGTTCCTGATGTAAAAACAATGTTCTATGTAGGTAAAGACGGTCCCGCATACAGCGAAGACTGCTGCGCCATGATGAACTTCTGCTCTTCAGAGGCACCTCCGGTTATGCTTAAGGAGGATGACTACGCTGCAATTTATTTCTCTTCAGGTACAACAGGCTTTCCGAAAGCTATTTTACATAATCACAGAGCTCTTCTTTCATCATGTAAAACAGAACAGAATCACCACGGTCAGACAGAGGATGATGTATTCCTTTGCATTCCGCCCCTTTACCACACAGGTGCTAAAATGCACTGGTTCGGAAGCCTGCTCAGCGGCAGCAAGGCAGTACTTCTCAGAGGAGTTAAGCCGGAATGGATTCTCCGTACAATAACAGAAGAAAAATGTACAATAGTATGGCTTCTTGTACCCTGGGCTCAGGATATGCTTGATGCAATTGAAAGCGGCAGAGTTAACCTTGACGATTACCTTCTTTCTCAGTGGAGACTTATGCACATCGGTGCTCAGCCCGTCCCCCCAGCCTCATCAAGCGTTGGATGAACATTTTCCCCCACCATCAGTATGACACCAACTACGGTCTTTCAGAATCAATCGGACCCGGCTGTGTACATCTCGGGGTTGAAAATATTCACAAGGTCGGTGCAATCGGTAAGCCCGGTTATCTTTGGGAGGCAAAAATTGTTGACGAAAAAGGCAAAGAGGTACCTAAGGGTGATATAGGTGAGCTTATTGTCAAGGGTCCCGGCGTAATGCTTTGCTACTACAAAAACGAAGAAGCATCTAAGGAAGTTCTCAAAAACGGTTGGCTTTACACCGGTGATATGGGACGCGAAGACGAAGACGGATTTATTTACCTTGTTGACCGTAAAAAGGATGTTGTTATCTCGGGCGGTGAAAACATCTATCCCGTACAGATTGAAGACGCCCTTCGCAAGCACGAAAAAATCAAGGACGTTGCAGTTATCGGTATTCCCGACGAACGTCTGGGCGAAAAAACACTTGCTATTATTGAGCTCAAGGACGGTATATCCTGCACAGAAGAAGAAATCAATGAATTCTGTCAGGAGCTTCCCCGTTATAAAAGGCCGAAAAAAATCATCTTTGAAAATGTACCCAGAAATCCCACAGGAAAAATCGAAAAACCTGTTCTTCGTAAAAAATACTGTCAGGGAAGCCTTGTAGAAGCACAGATTAAGTAATATTACCACCTTATAAAAAAGGCGTTTATGGGCATTATATCAAGGCAATTTACATCAATTGATGCAAAAGATGGGCAAAGATATTTATCTTTAAATTTTTGATGTAAGCTTACTATAAAAAACATGAGACTGTTAACAGATTGAATTCTGAAAACAGTCTCTTTTTATATGCCTGAAATCGACACATCAGATCAGTATTTTGTTATTTGTATATATTTTCAATGGGAGCATCATATTCAAAGCTGATGATTTTAACATCGTCGCCCTCATAAAGATTAAAGGTAACCTCGTTTGCAGGATCTTCTATGGAAGGATCTCCTGATGTGATGTAAATATAGGGCTCAGGCTTGGGGTCGTCTGAGTTTTTCATGTTTTGATAATTAGGGTCTGACATAAAGAAATCCGCACAAATATCAAGATCGACTTTGATTACACCTTCATCAGTTGTTTTTAATTCATAACCGGTAAAGTTCTCGTGGCCTTTTATGTAGCCTGTCCAGTCACGGTCTACACCGTCAAGTGCTCTGCTTACACCCTCAAACTTACATACATAGGTGCCTTCAATTTTCTTTACTTCACCGTCAAGCTCATACGTGAGAGCAAAATCGAACTCACCCTCTTTGATTTCAGGCCTGGGCACTCTTACAAAAACACCTGTAAATGATGCCACAATCAGTGCAGCCACGACAAGAACAAGAATGAATCCAAAGGCCACGCCTATAATCGCGAACTTTTTGTTTTTCATAATATTTCTCCTTTGTAAAATTAGTTTATATGTTCATTGTACACATTAAACCTTACAAACCGCTTACAAATTATGCCGGTTTTTAATTTCACCTTAAAAAACTAAAGTATCAACCTTATCAAGAGCTTCTGCAAGATTTGCTTTATAATGATTTACCGTTACTTCATCAGCGTTTCTGCGAAGGCAGCGACGGAGAAGTCGCATATAACCGATAACCTTTGCCTTGTTTTCAACATCAATTATTGCATTTTCATCCTCTGTGCCAAGATATCTTGCAAGACTGAGACGCCAGAATCGGTGGGCGGTATCAATATCAACACCAAAGAAGTCTTCCACTCCGCTTTTATCAATCTCACCGAAGCCTACAAATGCATTGAACATTGAACCAAGCTCAAGAATCGGATAACCGACAGCAAGGGTATCCATATCAATAAGAATAGGCTCACCGTTCTGTACCATAACATTATTTGTGTGGTAATCACCGTGAATGATGTAATTACTGTCAGGGATACCTTCAATAAGACTGCGCATTTTCTTTGCGTGTGCATCATCAAGATATTCTGAAAGAAAATCTGCCCACTCGAGTACCCATTTTTTGAAATCGGGAAGCTCATCGCCCTGAGTTTCTATTGAGTGAACCTCTTTTATTGTATCGATATAATAAGCAACGCTCTGGGATAAATCTTCAGTATTTGCTCTTATCAGTTTTGTCACTGATGTGGCATTAAGAAGCTCTGTCAGACTGCCGTAGCCGTCACCTATACGTACTATTCCGTAAGGGATTGCTGTATTTACGCCGAGAACAAAGGCTCTTCTTGAGTTCTCACGCTCCTGCATAATCTCGGGAAGAGCATCTCTGTTAAAGTACTGCTTTACTA
>JAXJQQ010000009.1:0-4329 GCA_036311065.1 Acutalibacteraceae bacterium
ACCTTAAAAGTGAAATTCTTATGCCGAGAGAATTGAAATTTATCTCGACAAATTATTATGACAATATGGAAAGGAATGGTGACGATGTTCGACCTAATCGGAAGCATAAAAAAGAAATCCGGACTCGATGAATTGTTCGGTGACGGAATGTCAGTTCCGAAGTCCGTTCAGGATGTCATTAAAATTGATGCCGTCTATTCAGACGGTATCTTTTTAACAGGTAAAGACAGATACTCAAAAACATTTAAGTTTACCGATATAAATTATGCGGTATCAAGTAAGGAAGATAAAGAAGCAAACTTCCTTCGTTACAGTGAAATTTTGAACTCACTTGAAAACGGTATTTCAAGTCAGATTACAATCATAAACAGAAAACTCAAGAACAGTGAGCTTAAAGAAATTGCACTTCTTGAAAAGGCAAATGATGATAAGGACAAATACCGTAAAGAAATCAATGATATGCTCACAATGATAGCAAACGGAGCGAATGCTATTGTTCAGGATAAATATGTAACGCTCACAATTCAGAAAAAGACGGTTGAAGAAGCACGAAGCCATTTTAATCGTGTAGGTGCAGATTTGATTGCTCACTTTGCAAGACTCGGTTCAAAGTGCTCTGAGCTTGATTTAACGGAAAGACTTCGCATTATTCACGATTTCTGCAGACCTAAAGAATCAGCAGACTATCACTTCGATTTGAGAGATACAATGCAGAAGGGACAGAGCTTCAAAGACTATATTACACCTGACGGATTTGAGTTTAAGTCAGATTATTTCAAAATCGGTGATAGATTCGGCAGAGTTCTGTTTATCCGTGATTATCCCTCATATATCAAAGATAGTGTTGTATGGGAACTCACAGATACAAACAGAAATATGGTGTTTAACTTCGATATTATTCCGGTATCAACAGAAGAAGCACAGAAGTTTGGTGAAAAGCAGGCACTTGGTATTGAAACAAACATTGCAAACTATCAGAGAAAGCAGAATGCCAATAATAACTACACTTCTGTAATTCCTTATGATATGGAACAGCAGAGAAAGGAAATCAGAGAATTTCTTGATGACCTTACAACCCGTGACCAAAAGATGTTTAAGGTTGTTATCACAGTTATGCACACAGCTGATACACTTGAAGAACTCAACAGCGATACAGAAGCAATTCAGGCAACAGGCAGAAAGCACATGTGTCAACTTGGCGTTCTTAAATATCAGCAGTTGGATGGTTTTAATGCAACACTCCCCATTGGTATAAATAAAATTGAAGCAAGGCGTACTCTTACAACAGAAAGCCTTGCTGTTTTTATGCCCTTTAAGGTTCAGGAAATTCAGCACGATGGCGGTGTATTTCAGGGTGTAAATGTTATCTCAAAGAATATGATTATCGTCAACAGAAAGTTCCTGCTTAACGGTAACTGCTTTATTCTCGGTGTTTCAGGTTCCGGTAAATCCTTTACTGCGAAAGAAGAATTAGTACAGTTATTACTTTCAACTAATGCAGACATTATGATTATTGACCCTGAAAGAGAATACTCAGCTCTTGTTGAAGCAATGGGCGGTCAGGTTATCGAACTTTCTGCGAAGAGTAAAAATCATATTAACTGTCTTGATATAAACAAGGAGTATGCTGGCGGTGCAAGTCCTATTGCGTTTAAGGCTGAATTTGTGCTTTCTCTCTTTGAGCAGGTTATGGGTAAAGACGGTATTGATGCAATTCAGAAATCTATTGTTGACCGTTGTCTTACCAATGTTTACAAGAACTATATCAAACGAGGTTATACAGGCAAGGTTCCTACACTCGTTGACCTTTGTAACGATTTAAGAAAGCAACCTGAACCCGAAGCTACAGAACTTGCAACAGCTATGGAACTCTTTGCTTCAGGTTCACAGAGTACCTTTGCACAGAAAACCAATGTAAATATCGAAAACAGACTTATATGTTATGACATTCTTGAACTCGGAAGTCAGTTGATGCCTATCGGTATGCTTGTAGTTCTTGACAGTATTCTCAACCGTATCACAAAGAACAGAGCTGAGGGCAGAGAAACATATATCTTCATTGACGAGATATATCTTCTTTTCCAACACGAATACTCTGCGAACTTCCTTTTCACTCTTTGGAAACGAGTTCGTAAGTACGGTGCATATTGTACGGGTATCACACAGAATGTTGATGATCTTTTACAGAGCCATACAGCAAGAACAATGCTCGCAAACTCAGAGTTTATAATAATGCTCAATCAGGGTTCAACGGACAGAGAAGAACTTGCAAACCTTTTACAGATTAGTGAAACACAGATGACACACATTACCAATGTTGAAGTCGGTCACGGTCTTGTTAAGGTTGGTTCATCCTTTGTACCGTTTGAAAGAAAGTTCCCGAAGAATACGGAATTGTATAAATTGATGTCAACCAAAATGATTGAATAAATAAATGTAGGCTTCATAGACAAACTCTCTATGAAGCCTTTATTGTTATTTAAATGAATATTTGGAAATCAAGTTTTGAAGAGAATCAATAGAATAGTCGGGTATTTGAAACTCTTTGACAAATGTAAATATTTGGTCTTTATCCCTTTCGCTATAGGCACTAAAAATCCAAGGGATAGGATGTGTTAAATGTTCTTTAATATATTTGAAGTACGGCCAATCAACTATACCCAAAGAATGTCCTAAAACAACAATTTCAGACACTGTATCAAAATCCAAATCAGTCAGTTTTTCTTTTATTATTTCTTCTGTTGGTTTTCTTAAAGTAAATAACATCATTTCTGTTGCTATCAAGTAATTAAATTCTTCAACCGTGCATTCAAGATTACCGTTCTTTACTATTCCGTATGATTCACACATCTCATCTATCGTAGTTTTGCTGCTATGCCCTATAATTAACTGACTTTTGGGGTCGGTTGCTTGTCCGTGTATATGTAAAACCTTATCATATGGGACTTTATATAACTTTTCAAGAGTATCGGTGTAATTGAAATTTATAAAGAACGAATTTGGAGTGAACACACTTAAATCTTTGTCGTTAGGTAAAGCAATATTGTATATCCATTCTTTGAAATATTGAGATAAAAACTCCTGAAAGTCTAAAACAGTTTCTGATGTTTTTTGAGGAGTTAATTTATTGTCGATGAAATGTTCGGGTGTGAAAGCTGACAGGCACTCTTCAAATTCACACCAAAGACGGTCTGTTTCAAATTCGGCTAAAAAGAGAGAAGCAACAGAATTGAAGAATTCCTCGTGATTGTCTTTGAGAAAATGATAAAATTGCCTATATCCGGTTCGCATACCGTTGCCTATATCAAAACCGTTTCCTATTATAAATAGAACCATACAATCACCCTTAAAGTGTTTTCTTATATTCTAACATATTTAAAACAATTATTCTATATTTGGAGGTGCAAATGAAAGATAAAATAAAAACTCGTGAAATAGTAAAAGACATTAGGGTTCACGATACTGCGGTAAATGTCGGTAACAGAATGAAAAATATCGGTGTCAAAACCAAGGACACTGTTAATGAAAATATCAATCAGACAGATAATGTATCACCCGAACAGTATGCAAGTGATAAAGTGTCAGAATCAATGCGTACAAGTAGTGAAACTGTTGCTGTCGGTACAGAAAAAGCAGTTCGCAAAGGTGCAAATAAAGCCAAAGAAAAGATCAAAGAAAAAAGAGAAGATAAAAAGGAAAAGACAGAAGAAAATAAGCCTTCGGAAGAACATGCTCCTAATGATGAAAAACCTGAACTTGAAGAAAAGCCAATAGATAATCAACCTGAAACCACAGAAAGAAAAGTTGAACCTAAACAAAAACAGAATGAGAATAAGACTACTCAGGCTAAAAAAGAAAATGGCGATGTAAAGGGTAAACAAGATAAACCTACCGTTAAAGAAAAAACTCAAGCACCGCCTAAATCAAAACAGCAGACGGAAATTCCTGTTGATGAAATAAAGAAACCTCGTCAAAGAAAGCAAGTTGCCCCTAAAACTAAAGGTAAAACAACAATTAAAAAGGTCGGCGCAGAAAAACAAACTATTAAGACGGTTAAAAATGAAGCTCATAAAATAAAGCAATCAAAGAGAAGTCTTGATGCAACTGCAAAAGGAATTAAAAAGGCTGATAAGACGGTTAAAACAGCAAAAAATACTGTTAAGACAACTGCATCAACAACAAAGAAAACAGCCGAGGTTGCAAATAGAACAAAACAAACGGCACAGGCAACTGCAAGAGTAACTATAAGAACAGTTAAGGTTGCAGCAAAGGTTGTTGTTGAAGCGGGAAAAGCTGTCGTTGCAGGTGCGAAAAGTATAGGTGCTATTA
>JAXJQQ010000010.1:0-16625 GCA_036311065.1 Acutalibacteraceae bacterium
CCTTCATTTTGAAATGATGGGCTATAACCGTTCAAAGCCGGATGACGAAAGAAATCCCGAATCTCTTTCCGTAAGAGGCTGCCGTCAGATTTTTGAGGGCGCATATATCTGCACCGTAAATCACGCCGTGCAGGACCTTGTATGGGATTTTGAAATTTTGCTTGATATTGCAAAAAGTGATTTATTTAATGAGGATTACAGAGCATTCCTGAACCGTGAGCTTAATAATGCAATGAATCTTATTGATTTTGACGGTGATGAGCTTAAGGGTGTCAGTGAAGCAAAAAAATATGTTGATGAAGTAATTTATGCCAATGATACATATAAGGGCAGCGGAGATGTGGCTCTTATTGCCCATTCTCATCTTGATGTTGCATATTACTGGCGAAGAATCCATGCAGTGCAGAAAAACCTGAGAACTGTGCTCATTCAGCTTCGTCTTATGGATAAATACCCCGATTTTAAATATACCCATACTCAGCCCTATGTTTACGAAACCTTGGAAAAGTATTATCCGGAGGTTTTGATGAACTGAAGGAAAAGGTGAAAAACGGTCAGTTTGAACCGGTAGGTGCTATGTATGTTGAGCCTGACTGTAATGTTCCGTCGGCTGAGTCACTTATCCGTCAGTGCCTTTACGGTCAGAAAACCTATGAAAGAATGTTCGGCAAAAAGGTGAAAAATGCCTGGCTGCCCGATGTTTTCGGTAACAGCTGGATTTTGCCGCAGATTCTTAAAAAAAGCGGGGTGGATTATTTCGTTTCCAATAAAATGTCAACCTGGAACGATACCAACCGTTTCCCTCACAACAATTTCAGGTGGAAGGGTATTGACGGCAGTGAGGTTTATGCCTGTGTACCGCCGACCCACTTCATTACCTGGAATATGCCCTCACAGATTCAGGAAAACTGGGAAGCCTACCAGGATAAGGACCGTGGCGGACAGACAATGAATATGTTCGGCTACGGTGACGGCGGCTCAGGCTGCACTGAGGAAATGATTGAAATGATGCAACGCTTCTCTAAGCTTTCCGTTATGCCTAAATGTGAGCATATCGGCGGTGAGGAGTTCCTTGAAAATAATCTTAAGGGTAATCCCGACCTTGAGGTGTGGGATGGTGAACTTTATCTGGAAATGCACAGAGGTACATTTACCACAAAAAGCGACCTGAAAAAAATCAACCGCCGACTTGAATATAAATTCAGAACTGCTGAAATTGTGTCCCTTATGAGAGGGGAGAACAACACAGAAAGAATAACAGAAGTCTATAAAAAGCTTCTTATCAATCAGTTCCATGATATTCTTCCCGGCTCACATATTCATCCTGTTTATGTTGATGCAATGGCTGACTACCGTGAAATTGAAAAGGAACTTGATGAAATTATCGGCAGCGGAAAAAAATGCTTCAATACTCTTAACTTTACCCGTGATGCTCTTACCTTTGTACAAAATAAAAAAGGTACGGCAACCAGAATGGGTGAAAAAGGCAACTGGGTTATTCCCGATATTCCCGCTCTTTCCTCGGGCACATTAAGAGGTGCAAAGTATAAAGGTGAGTGGTTAACCCTTGGTGATAAGGTTGAAACTCCCTTCTATTGTGTAAAATTCAATCCCGACGGCTCAATTGAAAGCCTTTACGATAAAGAACTTTGCCGTGAGTGGGTTAAGGGTGACTTCAATAAGCTTAAGCTTTATACGGATACACCGGGTAACTACGATGCATGGGATATTCTTCCGAATTATAAGGATAAGCAGATTGAAGTGAAAGTGCTGTCACCCCTTACCCTTTCAGAGCAGGACGGAGAAAGTGCATCCTTTGTCTGCACTCTCGGAACGGAAAAATCTCAGTGGGAAATGACGGTGCGTCTTTTCAGAAGGTCAAGAGGTATTGAGGTTGAAAATAAAGTCAGCTGGCAGGAAAAGCATGTTCTTGCCAAGGCGGAATTCGGCTGCAATGTTCTTTCAAGAAAGGTTCTTTGTGACACCTCTGCCGGCTATATTGAAAGAGAAACCCACCGTAATACCACCTGGCAGCAGGCTCGCTTTGAGTGCTGTCACCATAAGTGGTGCGATATGAGTGAATTCGGAGGCGGTATAGCAATTATCAACGACGGAAAATACGGCGTAGGACTTTATGAAAATACAATGAGTCTTTCCCTTCTTCGCGCAACCATCCGTCCTGATGTTGTATCCGATATAGGAGAGCATAATTTCTGTTATATGATAATGCCTCACGCTGATGACCCGATAAAGGCAAGGGTTAATGAAACCGCCTTCCAGTATAATGTGCCGATTATAAAATGTGACCTTGAGTGGTCATTACCGACCTTTGAGCCTTTATATCTTCAGGCGGCAAAGAAAAGTGAGGACGGCACAATGACTGTTATCAGACTTTCGGAGCAGAGAGGTATGAGAGGTCAGCTTAAGCTTGACAGAAGGGTAAAGCTTCTCAATATGCTTGAAGAAGCAGAGGGTGAAACAGAAGTTATTGAATACAAGCCCTTTGAAATTATAACCTTAGGATTTGAAAATTAAGCTTACTTTTGTTAAAAAAGACCTGCTGTGGTATACTTATAATGAATTACAATGCCGTCAGGAGTAATGTAAAATGAGAAAAACAAAAATTATAGCAACTATGGGTCCTTCCTGCAGTGATGAGGCTGTTTTCAGTGAAATGTGCCGAAAGGGTGTAAATGTTGTACGCCTTAACTTTTCCCACGGTACCCATGAGGATTATGAAAAGAAAATAGCAATGGTAAAAAGGGTCAGAGAAAACCTCGGCTTACCTATTGCCCTTTTGCTTGATACCAAGGGCCCCGAATACCGTATAGCTACATTTGAAAACGGTTTTGTTGACCTTAATGAGGGTGACGACTTTTCCTTTACAACCGAGAATATAGTCGGTGACGATAAAAGAGTATCAGTTTCCTATAAGGGTATGATTGAAGAACTCAATGTAGGTGATACCATTCTTCTTAATAACGGACTTATCCGCTTTGAGGTTAAAGAGCTTACATCAACCGATGCTGTATGCACCGTGCTTGACAGCGGAAGACTTTCCGACAGAAAAAGTATGGCTTTTCCCGGCAAGGTGTTAAAGCAGGTCTATCTCAGTGAGCAGGATAAGAAGGATATTCTTTTCGGTGCACAGCAGGATGTGGATTTTATAGCCTGCTCCTTCGTTTCCTGTGCTCAGGATCTTATTGATGTTAAGAATTTCCTTTGTGAAAACGGCATCAGCGGTATTGAGCTGATTGCTAAAATCGAAAACCGTTCAGGTGTTGATAATATTGAAGAGATTATGGCTGAATGTGACGGTGTAATGGTTGCAAGAGGTGACCTGGGCGTGGAAATTCCTTACGAGGAGCTTCCCGCAATTCAGAAGTATCTTATTACAAAATGCCGTCTTAAGGGCAAAAGAGTTATTACCGCAACAGAAATGCTTGAAAGTATGATAGTGAATCAGCGACCCACAAGAGCCGAGATTTCCGACGTTGCCAATGCGGTTTATGACGGCTCAAGTGCAATTATGCTTTCGGGTGAAACCGCAGCGGGCAAGCATCCCGTTGCTGCCGTTGAGGCAATGTCCAGAATAGCAGAGCAGACGGAGAAGAACATCAATTATAAAAAGCGTTTTCTTGAAACGGATTTTATTATCAAAAATACAGTTGATGCAATTTCCCATGCAACCTGTAATATGTCAATTGATATTGAGGCTAAGGCAATCGCCGTATGCTCAATTTCGGGTGTTACGGCAAGAATGGTTTCACGCTTCCGTTCGCCCGTTGATATTGCAGGCCTTACAACGGATGAAAAAGCCTGGCGAAAGCTTAATCTTTCCTGGGGTGTAACACCCATTATGTGTGAGGAGCTTCCTTCAACAGAGGTGCTTTTCTATACGGCAAAGAAGCTTACCAAGGAGGTTTTTGACCTTAAAAGGGATGATAAAATCATCATAACCGGCGGTGTTACCAACGGCCAGAGCGGTAACACAAATCTTATCAAGGTTGAAAATATATAATTAGGTTTTATTTTAAAATATCTTGCAAAAAACTATTGACAATACTTTACATCTGTGATAAACTCATTCATACCGCATATTACGGGCGGCGTGTTTTGGCATGCCTGAAGTGATTTTATCCGCCCCAAAGTAGCGAGTCCATAATAAAGGAAGGAAAGAAACTATGTACGCAATTATCGAAACAGGCGGCAAGCAGTATAAGGTTGAAGCAGGCGACGTTCTCTTCATCGAAAAGCTTGACGTTGAAGCAGACTCCGAGGTTACCTTTGACAAGGTTATCGCAGTTGGCGCAGACGACGGCATCAAGGTTGGTGCTCCCTATGTTGAAGGCGCAACAGTAACAGCAAAGGCAATCAAGAACGGTAAGGGCAAGAAAGTTGTTGTATTCACTTACAAGCCCAAGAAGAACGCTAAGCGTAAGATGGGTCACAGACAGCCTTACACAAAGGTTGAAATCGCAGCTATCAACGCTTAATGATTAAGGCAACCTTTTACAAAAAAGAAGGTATTCTTAAAGGCTTTGAAATTTCAGGTCACAGCGGCTATGCCGAAGAGGGGAGCGACATTATATGTGCCTCCGTTTCTTCAGCGGCATATATGACCGTCAACACAGTAACCGATGTAATCGGTGAATACGGCGAAGCAGAGGTTGATGAGGGATACCTCAGATTTATCTGCGAAAGTGACAAAACGGAAGTTCAGGCTGTTATGAAAGGATTTCTTCTTCATGTAAACGCCCTGGCGGATGAATATAATGAATATATCATCTGCAAAGAAAAAACTGTTTAAAAGAATAATACGGAGGTGTAACAAATGCTTAAGATAAACATTCAATTATTCGCTCACAAAAAAGGTATGGGTTCAACCCGTAACGGCCGTGACTCAGAATCAAAGAGACTTGGTGTTAAGCGTGCAGACGGTCAGTTCGTTCTTGCAGGTAACATCCTTGTTAAGCAGCGCGGTACCCACATCCATCCCGGTAACAACGTAGGCAGAGGCTCAGATGACTCTCTCTTCGCTCTTATCGACGGTAAGGTTAAGTTCGAAAGAATGGGTAAGGACCGCAAGAAGGTTAGTGTTTACGCTGTTGAGCAGTAATCTTAGCATTACTTAATTGCAGAACATAGGTACATTGATTTTGTGTCAATGTACCTTCTCTTTTTATAACTCTGTACCAATATATAGTTGATTTTAAATATAGCATTACTTTGTATTGCTTATTTTGACAATTTTATTTTCTGCTCATTTCATTAATTTAATTAAGTAAGCGAATCTCTTACCCGTACGAACAACCCGTAAGGGTTGTATGCGGAGGCGGATGCCGGTGTATGCTCGTGGTATACCCGTAGCACCCCAAAAAAAGGGCGTTTTGCATACTTTGGCGCTTGAATGAGCCAAAGTATGTGCCCCAGCGGCATGAGCGTGCAGAGGTTCACTATTAGAATGAACTGATTGTAAAAAGAACAAAACCAACTGTTTTATGGTGTATAGTCTTTTTTAATAAAGCTTATTTTAAAGCGTGTAAGCTTTTCTGAAATGCTTATAAGATGGTCATAAAAGGGGAAGAAAATAATAACGCTGAGAACATTGAAGATGATATGGAATGCAGAAACCTGAGCTGAGCCGTTGCCGAAGTTGGAAAGAATATCTGAGTAGGGAATGAATTCACCGAGAACAAGAAAAATAAGGCTTCCGATTGCATTGAAAATAAGATGAATCATACCCACCTGCTTTGCGGCCTTACTTTTTCCTGCAGCCGAAAGCATAGAAGTGAAAACTGTTCCGATATTCTGACCCAGAACAATATAAACCGAGCTTTCGGTGTCAACAAGTCCCTGCAGGCAAAGACTCTGGAGTATACCTACGGTTGCAGAGGAGCTTTGCATAATTACGGTCATAACTATACCTGCAACAATACCCTTTATCTTCCCTTCTGAAAAAGCAATAATAAACTCTAAAAACTCAGGGTTTTCCTTAAGAAAGGTAAAAGCACTGCCCATAGTATTAAGGCCAAGAAATAAAAAACCGAAGCCTAAAAAGATTTCGCCCGTGAGGCGTATTTTTTTGTTTTTGGCAACAAGTACTGTAAGCACCGATAAAAAAATAACAATCGGTGCAAGGGAAGAAAAGTTGAAGGCGATAAGAATACTGGTTACCGTTGTACCAATGTTAGCACCCAACACAATACCCGTTGCCTGAAAAATGCTCATAACTCCCGATTCAACAAAGCCTACCGCCATAACAGTTACAGCTGTCGATGACTGTATAACAGAGGTGACGGCTGTGCCTGTTAATATAGCTTTTGATTTTGTTCCTGCAGTAATTGTTAGTATTTTACGCATTTTATCACCGAAGGCTTTTTCGGTGCCTTCACTCATAAGCTTCAGTCCGTAAAGAAAAAGACCTGTTCCGCATAAAAGATTGAGTATATGTACCATTAATACCTCCCGAAGTATTGAAAAAAAATTCAAGATAAAGTATAATTATCTAAATATGAAGAAAATGAGGTGTGAATATGTCTTTAAACGTAATTCCTAAGCCGAATACCGTTAAATATTACGGCGGTTATGTGTGGCTTGACGAAAACAAGGTTACATACAACTTCAATGAAAATTATCCCGATGAATATTACCGTATAGAAATAACTGACGGGGAAACAATCATCACCGCAAAGGGTGAAAAGGGTAAATACTATGCAGAGCTGACTCTCAAACAGCTTGATGAATGCGGTAAGGCTCCTATATGCACAATAACGGACCTTCCTGCTTTTTCTTACAGAGGCTTTATGATTGACTCTGCACGTCATATGCAGACGATTCCCGAAATCAAAGCTTACATTGAAGCTGCAGCACGCTATAAAATGAATGTTTTCCATTGGCACCTTTGTGACGATCAGGGCTGGAGAATTGAAAGTGAAAAATATCCGAAGCTCAATGAAATCGGCTCATACCGTAACGGTTGGGGCTTCGGCAGTACAAATACATCAAGATACGGCGGATACTATACCAAAGAGGAAATCAAGGATGTTATTGATTTCTGCCGTGAAAGATTTATTGATGTTATACCTGAAATCGATATGCCGGGACATACTACCTCTATTATTGCAACCTACCCTGAGCTTTCCTGCAGAGGACAACAGGTAGACGTTAAGCTTGAAGGAGGCATTTTCAGGGACATTCTCTGTGCAGGTAATGATGAAGTTTTTGATTTCTGCTTCGGTCTTCTTGACGAGGTTATGGAAATTTTCCCTGATGAGCGTATTCACATCGGCGGCGACGAAGCACCCAAGGCTCGCTGGTGTAACTGCCCCAGGTGTCAGGAAAGAATCAAGGCTGAAGGTCTTAAAAATGAAGAGGAGCTTCAGGGCTGGTTTGCAAACAAAATCATTGATTACCTCTCCGAAAAGGGTAAGAAGGTTTTAGCCTGGAATGAAAGCCTTAATTCAGGTATCCTCAACAACAATACAATAATATGCGACTGGATGGATAAAAAGCACAAGAGTGAGGAATACGCCAACAAGGGCGGAAAAATCATTATTGAGGACTTTTATCATTACTACCTTGACTACGAATACGGTATGACACCCCTTAAAAAGACCTATGAATATAACCCTTATCTGCCTCAGCTTGATTTTACGGGCAGACAGAATGTTTTAGGTGTTGAAACACCTATCTGGACAGAGTATGTTGAAAACTTTGACCGTATGAGCTATATGTGCTTCCCCCGTCTTATTGCAGTTGCAGAAAGCGGATGGACAGTGAATAAGAAAAAGGATTATAAGGACTTTAAAGTCAGGGTCAGAAATCAGAAGGATTATCTTCTTTCACTCGGCATTAAAATGGCTGATGAAAGTGCATGGGATCCGGGCCTTTCCGTAAGAAGAAAGGTTATGACAGACCGACTCAAGAGTATTCTCAACCCCGCTATGATAAGCGTAACATTATTCCCCAATAAGGATGCAGATTGATATGGATAATAAATACTATCAGCTTTTTGTAGGTACAACCTCAAAGGATAATTTTACTCCCGATTTAACTCAGGCTAAAAACAGCTATGAGGGACTTTGCTACAGAATACCTTCACTTATCTGCCCTATGGATAAAGAAGGAAATCAGAGAGTTTTAGGTATGTGTGACATATCCGAAAGCGGAAACGACCACGGCAGAATACAGACCGTACTGAGAATCAGTGATGACGGTGCCGAAAGCTTTGGAGAAATGAAAGTTATTTTTTCACCCCCTGTAAGAAAAGCACCGCAGGACGGTAAGCAGTATTCTTCAGCCTTTGCAATTGACCCCGTTATGTGTCAGTGCAACAGCGGTGATATTATAATGGTTGTTGACGTTTTCCCCGAGTCAAAGGCTATTATGCAGAAAAACTGGCTTGAAACCGGCAGTGGCTATGTTGAAGTAAACGGCAGAAAATATCTTGCACTCTATGAAGAAAAATTCAAAGCAGAGGGCGGAAAAATCAATAAAAGCAAAGCGTATACCGTACGGGAAAAGGGCTGGATTTATACTCCTGACGGGGAAAAAACCAACTATTATCTACCCTCAAAGCACAGCGACGAATATGCCTATGAAACAATAGGTGATATGTATTATGCTGTTGACGGCGGTGAGTTTATTGAAAAATGTACGCCGATGTTCCCCACTCAGGAGAACTGCAAGGATATTTATGTGGGCAATATTTTCCTTAACTGTGAAAGACCTGTCTTTTCACTCTCCGAGCCCGTAAGAACGGTAAAAAGAACGGTAGGTCCCGAAAAGAAAGGGGAGGAGTATTCCAAATATCCCTGCCCTGAAACGGGTGCTGCACCTCTTTGCATTATGCCGACTCTTCGTCTGTTTATGATGAAAAGCTCCGATATGGGTAACACCTGGAGTCAGCCTGTTGATATCACACCTCAGGTTAAGCTTGACGGTGAAATCTTCCTCGGTACGGGACCGGGCGTTGCTTTAAAGCTGCAGTATCAGAAGGATGAAAAGAAAAACGGCAGAATTCTTGTGCCTGTTTATAACCTTAAAAAGACCTTTGTTATTTATACCGATGACGAGGGCAAAACCTGGCACAGAAGTCAGTGCAGTAAAAACATTGATGAAACCCAGCTTATTGAAAGCGAGGACGGAACAATTTTCTGCTTTGGCAGACAGGTGAAGCTTGATAAAACTCCCACCTCAATAAGCCGTGACGGCGGTGAAACCTGGGAAAAAACAAAAAGCACAGAGCTTTCCGCCGTGCGCTGTCAGAAGTCATTTTTACTTTTACCGCCTCACAGTGAGGCTTTCCCCTATGCGGAAAATATGGATAAAAGCAAGAGATATGTTGTTGCATCCTGCCCGTCAGGCGATTATCAGAAAAAGAGCGTACGCTACGGAGGTGTTGTAACCCTTGGTGAAATCAACGGTGATGAAATCAAGTGGCTGACTCAGAAGCGTGTTATCACCGAAGGTGTTACGGGTAAGTGGAATAATTTCTATGCCTATTCCTCATTGGGCGTTCTGAAAAACGGTGAAATTGTGCTTTTATATGAAGCACTGCCTGGCTCACTTCTTCCCGTTCAGAAATTCACCCTTAAAGAGATTGCAGAAGGGGAGAAGGCGTTTGGGTTCCCGCTTCCGCTTATTACTAAAATTAAGCGTTTATTCAGAAAATGGTAAAAAATAAGCAGTACGAAGTTTGTTTTCTTCGTACTGCATTTTTTATTTGTTATTAATTTTTTTGGGCTTATAAATCAGGCTGTCCAGCTTTGCAACAACCGTGTCAAACACTGCCGCAAGGGCTATTGTTGCAAAAAAACTGACAACGATAAAAGCATATTTGTGGCTTTCGTGAAGTCCGGAATGCTTAAGAATAAGCATCGGTATTCTTTGAAGAATATATACGCTGAAAACGTGGGCACCAAACCAATCCAGAATTCTGTTTCCGATTTTTATTTTCATTGTAAAAAGAATAACAAGAGCCATAAACATTATTGCCCATGCTGTATACCATTCAATTCCGCCTTTTCTTTTAAGGTATACGAAGTAATATAAAACCACAGCACTGCCGCCGATGATAAGGTAGATCAGCTCATTTTTCATAACAAGCTTTTCAATTTTATCTCTGAACAGCGAGTACCACATGCCCATAGAGAACATTATCACCGTATTATAGCACCATGAGTCAATGTCATATACCATAAGGATATAAACATAAACCGTGCTGAGAGCAGTTACTGTAATTACTGCTAAATAATGATTCTTTCTGAAAACAAGGAAGCTGATGAAAGTAATGACATAAAGCACAAGAACGGCAAATATATACCAGTTACTGTTACCGATGCTTGTCCAGCCTGTGTAAGCAAGAAGAATTCTTTTGGTGTCATATTCTATTCCCAAAGCAGCGTTAAGAATAACATAAAGTGTAACGGCAAGGCCCATGTGGTAAAACACCTTGAAGAAGCGTTTGGTTGGAATAGACCTGACATATGAGGTGCCTTTTTTCTTTATGGATTCCATAATACCGTAGCCTGAATAAAAAAGGAAGGTGACAACTACCATCTGCCCCAGATTGCTTTTCATTGTTGAATATGGCTTGTCGAGCACTCCTCCAAGGTCTATATACTGCACGGAATGGCTCAGAAAAATTAATATGGTGAATAGACCGTTCACCGCTGTTGTGGATTTAGGTGAGATATAATCAGTGTTGAATTTGTTGCTCTCGGCAAATTTTATTTCATAAAAAATTATCAGAGCAACAATAAAAACAAATACAAGCATATTGATAATTCTCCTTTGATTTTATAAAAGACTGCCGAGGAAACCCTCGGCAGTGGATTTTTTATCAGATACCGTTTTCGTCAAAATCAAATACGGTCTGAAGAGCAATATCAATTGTTTTTTCAATTGTTTCGGGTACAAGGATATCCGCTGTGTCAAGTCTTGTGTGGTAATACTTTGCAGGGGAGGGGTCCATTGCAACCATTGAAGCGGCGGCAATACCTGCCTGAGAAGCGGCAGCAGCATCAGTTGAGCCGAGGGGAATTGCACCAACGGGAACATCCTTACCGCATTTTTCAGCAGCTTTTTTAATAAGGTCGCATACTCTCTTATCGTTCTGAACTGTGCCTGTCATATCTCTTTCGTAAATCATCATATATTCTTCGTCACGGATTGTGTCAAAGCCGATGAATACTGTTTCAACGCCGTCGTTCTTGTATTCAGGGTGAGTTTCAAAGAAAGCCTTTGAACCGCGAAGACCGCATTCCTCACCGCCTGCAAGCATACAGATAACCTCTGTATTTTCAAAGCGGATATCGTTATCGGAAAGGTACTTCATAACAGCTGAACTTACATAACAGCCTGAAAGGTCATCGTTTGCACCGTCAACATATCTTTTGCTGTTTGTGAAGCTGTAAAGACCTGCAAAGGCGGGTGCAAAGGCAAGCTGACCGAGGCTCATAGCCTTTTTGAGCTTTTTGTTTTTGCTTGTAAGGTTAACTGCGGCTGTAGCACCGGTATAAAGAAGACCTGCGATTGCGGGTACGAGAACAACATAAGAACCGTTTGAGCCGAATTTATATGTATATGTCCATTCGGGAGCTGAGTCCGTGTGGCCTGAAAGGATAATTCTGCGCTTCACTTCGCCTGAAGCCTTTCTCACTGCGATAACATTACCGCCTTCCTTTTCCTTGAAGAAGGGGTCAAGGGGCTTTTTATAAAGCAGGAATTCACCCACAATGCCTGAAAGGGCAGTGCCGATAAGACCTAATGAGCCGAGTGCTGATTTTTTGCACTTGTTGGCGGCAAGAAGGTTCATAGCAGTTGCACCGAACATACATGTGCCTGCAATGGGCACAAAGGACATAAATGCATCGGGGTTAACCTTAAAGGTTTCACGCCATGCTTCGTCACTGTACTTCTTAATGCTGTCAAGCATAAACATCTGAGCCTTCACATCACTTTCTTCACCGCAGGGGCGGGGACCGAAGGCATCACAAACGGATTTGATTCCGTCAACGGCATAATCTCTTAAATCGGCAAGGCCGGTTTTTGCGTTTTCTAATGTTTCTCTGTAATTCACGGTAACACTCTCCTTGTTTTTGATTTACCTTTTCATTATATATCCAACGGGTGAAATAATCAAGAGGTTTCTTTAAAGTAGTCAGTTGTTAGTAGTTTGGGGAAGACAGCAGACGATTCACTGTCTTTTACTTGACAGACGAACAGGCTAAGACTATAATTGAATTGTATTCAGGTTGTAAAAATGCAACCGAATTTCAGGCTTTGCCGAAAGCAGAGCAGGAGAAGTGCATTGAAACATTTAAAGAAAAAGGACTGTCGATAAGACAGGTGAGCAGGTTGACGGGTGTTAGTTTTGGTTTGGTCAGGAAACGCTATTAACACATATAACCGTCCCCTGTGTTTATTTCAATGGATTAAAGGATTATGTTATGAGTAATCCGGGGGTAATGTATGGAAAAAAGTAAAAATATACATTACGAACATCTAGATTCTCTGTTTACGGATAGGGAAAAAGCGATAAGTTTTGTTAAAGAGAATTATATAAGGTTTAGAAATCAAAAAGCTTTTAAAATCAAATACAGTAGATATGTCGAGGCTTTTTTGGGAAATGAAGTACCAAGTTTATTTTTAAAAAATGATAAAAGATTTCTAAACAATAAGCCTAAAAACGGAGACTATACCCTTTATCGATATGACAAACATGGAAATATAATGAGTTTGACTCACTTTTCAGTCACTAATAATGGTAAAGAAATTAGTGATTGTACTTATTATTTTTTTGATTATCAAGAATACAAATATGCAGTCCCTTTTTTAGGTGAAAGTTTTAATTTTTATCCCTCGTATACATTTAAGTATAAATACAAAAATAATAAAATTGATTATGTTGCATATATTAGTACATCTAGTTTATGGCTTGAATTGTATGATTGGGGTGAAAATCGTTGTAAAACTATACACTATATTCCAAATTTGACAAAAAGCAATAAAAATGTTCCTGTTGGAGATGTAGGTTCTCCTGCGTCGATATGTTTTAAAAGTTTAGATTTTGATGTTTTGTATTTTTCGAATAGTGTATATACTGAATGGATTGAAAGTTTTTTCAATTGTTGTAATCATGATAAAGACATGTACATTGTGATTAATGAAAACTATTCTTCGCAGTATACAATATGTGTTTTTTCTAAGGAAAATGTAGTTCTTTCTGATAACTTTGAATTTTGTTTTAAAACAGATTGGAAAAGTTTGTTGAGAAGAATAATTACAATAACAAAGAAAGTTGTTGTAAAGAAAAACATTAAAAATAATGTTTTTGTAGGTTTCGCAGAGGGTGAGTTTTGTTCGTGTCAATCAGGTGACGGTTGATTAACTCCATCAGTCAAAACTAAAGTTTTGCCAGCTCCCTCAGCGAGGGAGCCAAGGCAAGCAACACAGGGGACGGTTCTCTGTCTTGACGAAAACTGAATAAAACAGTAAGGCTGTCGCGTTAAGCGGCAGCCTTTTTACTCCCTCCGCCTTCGCTTCGCTCAGCCACCTCCCTCGGGGAGGGAGGTAAATCTCGGCTCCCTCTTTGAGGGTCGATTCCCCCACAGTGTGGGGGAAATGTCCGAAGGACAAAGGGGGACGGGCGTGTTACGCTGGCAAGACGCAGTCTTAACTGAGGGAGTAGATCTGCCGTCTCCGAAAGTGAAGGGGGACCGCTTGCGGTGGATGAGTTGGTCTCACAAATCCCACACTACCCCGTGCGTTTTCTCATTCAAAACCACCCCAATACACCAACTCACCCGCCTGGGGCTCAACCCCTCAGGCAGGTATTTTTTTATTTTTCGGGCAGGGGAAGGTTTATTTAATAATCCTAAAAAGAAATAATCACCCTTTTTTGGAGTGATTATTTAATAAAATATTCCTTTTTCAGCCAAAAAACTTAAATTTTAATAAAAAACCACTTGACATAGCTATGCCAAGTGTGATACAATCGTGAAACTTATAATGGATAATTATGTGTGGAAGTATTTTTTCTTTTCTTCCTTGATTGCATATTACCATTTAATTTCGGAAATGTCAATACATTTTTTGAAATTCATTTTCCGTTGCCTTCGGGCAGGGGAAAGCAAACAGACCAATGCCCCGAGAGGGTAAATAATAAAGATATGGAGTGATAAGCCAATGGTTAATGTAACCGATGTGAAGCTTGGCACTAAAGTGCGAAAGAGTTTCGGCAAAATTGAGGAAGTTATGCCGATGCCCAACCTCATCCAGGTTCAGAAGGATTCCTACAGATGGTTCATCGAAACCGGTCTGAAAGAAGTACTCAGAGATATGTCGGAAATCACTGATTACAGCGGAAACCTTGTTCTGAGCTTTGTTGACTACAGAATGGACGATAAGCCCAAGTACACCGTTAAGGAGTGTAAGGAAAGAGATACCACCTATGCTGCTCCCATGAGACTTACTGCACGCCTTTATAATAAGGAAACAGGCGAGGTTAAGGACAGCGAAGTTTATATGGGTGATTTCCCCCTTATGACAGAAAGCGGTACCTTTATTATCAACGGTGCGGAAAGAGTTATCGTTTCTCAGCTTGTCCGTTCACCCGGTGCATACTTCGGTATGACTCACAACGTGACAGGTAAAAAGCTCTTCACTTCAACAATCATTCCCGGTCGCGGTGCATGGCTTGAATATGAAACCGACCAGAACGACCTTTTCTTTGTCCGTATAGACAAGAACAGAAAAATCCCCATCACAACACTTATCCGTGTTCTCGGCTATTCAACCGATAACGATATCCGTGAGTTCTTCGGCTTTGATGACAGAATCGAAGCAACACTCGAAAAGGATAACACAAAGAATACCGAAGAAGCACTTATTGAAATTTATAAAAAGCTCCGTCCCGGTGAGCCCCCGACGCTTGCCAGCGCACAGACCCACATTGAAGGTATGTTCTTCGACGAAAGAAGATACGACCTTTCAAGAGTAGGCCGTTACAAGTACAATAAGAAGCTCGGCATTTCCGACAGAATCCGTGGCTTCCGCCTTGCTGCTCCCATCGTAAACGAGCTTACAGGTGAAATCATCGCTGAAGAAGGCGAAGTAGTTACAAAGGCACGTGCTCTTGAAATTGAGCAGGCAGGTGCAAAGGTAGCTTATGTTGCCGTTGAAGGCCTTGAAGAGCCCGTAAAGGTTATTTCAAACCATATGGTTGACGCTCTGCCTTACCTTCCCTCACTTACAAGAGAAGAACTTCTTGAAGCAGGCATCAACGAAAACGTAAGATATACCGTTCTTATGGAAGTTCTTTCAGAGATTGACGGTATGAGCAAGGAAGAGGTTCTCGCATACCTTACCGAAAAGGCTGACGAGCTTGTTCCCAAAACAATTATTATTGATGATATCCTCGCATCAATCAACTACCTGAACTGCCTTGCAAAGGGCGTAGGCTCAGCTGATGATATCGACCACCTCGGCAACCGCCGTATCAGATCAGTAGGTGAGCTTCTTCAGAATCAGTTCAGAGTAGGCTTCTCCAGAATGGAAAGAGTTATTAAGGAAAGAATGACTCTCCAGGCTCAGGAAACAGAAAAGGTTACTCCTCAGGCACTTATCAATACAAGACCTGTTATTGCAGCTGTAAGAGAATTCTTCGGTTCATCACCCCTTTCACAGTTCATGGACCAGAACAACCCCCTTGCAGAGCTTACACATAAGAGAAGACTTTCAGCTCTCGGCCCCGGCGGTCTTTCACGTGACCGTGCAGGCTTCGACGTTCGAGACGTTCACTATTCACACTACGGAAGAATGTGTCCCATCGAAACTCCTGAAGGTCCCAACATCGGTCTTATCTCTTACCTTGCAACCTTCGCAAGAATCAACGAATACGGCTTTATTGAAGCTCCCTTCCGTCCTATTGATAAGGAAACAGGCGTGGTTCTTGAATCTTACGAATATATGACAGCTGACGTTGAAGATGAATACACTGTTGTTCAGGCTAACGAAAAGCTTGATGACGAAGGTCACTTTGTAAGAAACAAGGTTAACGCACGTCACCGTGACGAGTTCCTTGAAATTGATCCCTCAAGAGCAGACTATATGGACGTTTCACCCAAGATGGTTGTTTCAGTTGCTACTGCTCTTATTCCCTTCCTTGAAAACGACGACGCAAACCGTGCTCTTATGGGTGCGAACATGCAGCGTCAGGCAGTTCCTCTTCTTACCTGTAAGGCTCCTTATGTAGGTACAGGTATGGAATACAAGGCAGCAACAGACTCAGGTGTATGTGTACTGGCAAGAGCAGCAGGTACCGTTACCTATGTCAGTGCTGACAGAGTTGATGTTATGGCTGAGGACGGTCAGCTTGATACCTATAACCTTATTAAGTTTATGCGCTCCAACCAGGGCACCTGCATTAACCAGAAGCCCGTTGTTAAGGTTGGTGAGCATATTGAAGAAAAGCAGGTTATCGCAGACGGTCCTGCAACAGATAACGGTGAAATCGCACTCGGTAGAAATATGCTTATCGGCTTTATGACCTGGGAAGGTTATAACTACGAGGACGCCGTGCTTCTTAACGAAAAGCTTGTTCGTGATGATATTTATAC
>JAXJQQ010000011.1:0-4497 GCA_036311065.1 Acutalibacteraceae bacterium
CTTATCGACAACGGCAGAAGAGGCAGACCCGTTACAGGTCCCAACAACCGTCCTCTTAAGAGCCTTTCAGATATGCTTAAGGGTAAGCAGGGCCGTTTCCGTCAGAACCTTCTCGGTAAGCGTGTTGACTACTCAGGCCGTTCAGTTATCGTTGTTGGTCCCAATCTTAAAATTTATCAGTGCGGTCTTCCCAAGGAAATGGCACTTGAGCTCTTCAAGCCTTTCGTTATGAAGCGCCTTGTTGAAACAGGTGTTGCCGCACATATCAAAACTGCAAGAAAAACTGTTGACCGTCAGGAAAAATGCGTTTGGGACGCTCTTGAAATTGTAATCAAGGACCATCCCGTTATGCTTAACCGTGCTCCCACACTTCACCGCCTTGGTATCCAGGCATTTGAGCCCGTACTTGTTGAAGGTAAGGCTATCAAGCTTCATCCTCTCGTATGTACCGCTTTCAATGCCGACTTCGACGGTGACCAGATGGCTGTTCACGTACCTCTTTCAGCAGAAGCTCAGGCAGAGGCACGCTTCCTTATGCTTGCAGCAAACAACCTTCTTAAGCCTTCAGACGGAAAGCCTGTTGCTGTTCCTTCACAGGACATGGTTCTCGGCTCATACTATCTTACTCTTGAAATCCCCGGCAGTAAGGGTGAAGGTAAGGTGTTCCGTGATGTTGACGAAGCAAGACTTGCTTATGATGCAGGTGTTCTTGATCTTCACGCTAAGATCAAGGTTCGTATAACAAAGGAAATTGACGGTGAAAAGAAGTCAAAGATTATTGATACAACTCTCGGTAAGATTATCTTCAACGATCCCATTCCTCAGGATCTTGGCTTTGTTGACAGAACTGATCCCGAAAACATTTTCCGCCTTGAGGTTGAAGGTCTTGTTAACAAGGGACTTCTCGGTAAGGTTATTGCAAAGTGTATTCAGAAGCACGGAACAGCAAAAACCGCTGAAGTTCTTGACAATGTTAAGAATCAGGGCTACAAATACTCAACAAAATCAGGTATTACCGTTGCTGTTTGTGACGCTATTATTCCTGCAACAAAGAAAGAAATTCTTGCTGAAACAGAAGAAATCGTT
Source organism: Acutalibacteraceae bacterium (assembly GCA_036311065.1). Classification (GTDB taxonomy): domain Bacteria; phylum Bacillota; class Clostridia; order Oscillospirales; family Acutalibacteraceae; genus UBA6857. The sequence continues at coordinate 1,087 of JAXJQQ010000011.1, forward strand.
GACGAAGTTAACAGAAAGTACAACAGAGGTCTTCTTTCAAATCAGGACCGTTCAAGACAGGTTCTCAAGGCTTGGGATACTTGTACAAACCGCGTAGCAGATGCTCTTACAGGCAGCTTTGATATGACCAACCCCATCTGGATGATGCTTGACTCAGGTGCCCGAGGCTCAAACAGCCAGCTCCGTCAGCTTGCAGGTATGCGTGGTCTTATCGCTAACACCGCTGGTAAAACCATTGAAGTTCCCATCCGTGCTAACTACCGTGAAGGTCTTAATGTTCAGGAATACTTCATTTCATCCCGTGGTGCCCGTAAGGGTCTTGCCGATACAGCTCTTCGTACCGCTGACTCAGGTTATCTTACCCGTCGTCTTGTTGACGTTTCACAGGATGTTATTATCCGTGAAGAGGATTGCGGATGCCATGAAGGTCTTGAGGTTTACGATATTATGGACGGTAACCGTATCCTTGAATCCCTTGCAGAAAGACTCAAGGGCCGTTACCTTCTCGATAACCTTGTTGATGAAGCAACAGGTGAGATTATTATGGATAATAACCATATGCTCACAGAAAGCGATGCAGCAAAGGTTGATGCATATCTCACCGCTAAGATGAATAAGGCTCTTGATGAGGGTATGAACAGAGAAGAGGCTGCAGCAATCCGCCGCATCACAATCCGTTCACTTCTTACCTGTAACTCTGACCACGGTGCTTGTATCAAGTGCTACGGTGCAAACCTTGCATCAGGTCTTCCCGTTACTGTTGGTGAAGCTGTTGGTATCATCGCTGCTCAGTCAATCGGTGAACCCGGTACACAGCTTACCATGAGAACCTTCCATACCGGTGGTGTTGCATCAGGTGCCGACATCACTCAGGGTCTTCCCCGTGTTGAAGAACTCTTTGAAGCAAGAAAGCCCAAGACACTTGCTATGCTCAGTGAAATCGACGGTATTGTTTCCTTTGAGCAGATTAAGCGTAACCCCCATATCGTTGTTACAAACGAAGAAACAGGGGAGAGAAAGGAATACTTCCTTACCTTCGGTGCAAGAGCAAGAGTTTCAGAAGGCCAGTTTGTTAAGAAGGGCGAGACTATCACTGAAGGCTCAATCGATCCCAGAGATGTTCTCAATGTTCTCGGTGTTAACGCTGTTCATGACTACCTTATCAGTCAGGTTCAGCTCACATACCGTACTCAGGGTGTTGATATCAACGATAAGCACATTGAGGTTATCGCACGCCAGATGATGAGAAAGATTAAGGTTGAGGATGCAGGTGATACAAACCTTCTTCCCAATGCAGTAATCGATAAAAAGGAATTCCGTCAGGCAAACGAAAAGCTCAGAAAGAGAATGGAAGCTACAGGCGAAGAGCTTACAGAAGCAACCTGCTCACCCGTTCTTATGGGTATTACCAAGGCTTCACTTGCAACAGACTCCTTCCTTTCAGCAGCATCCTTCCAGGAAACAACAAGAGTTCTTACAGATGCAGCTATCAAGGGCAAGGCTGATCCTCTTATGGGTCTTAAGGAAAATGTTATCATCGGTAAGCTTCTTCCCTCAGGTACAGGTATGAAGTGCTACAACGAGGTTGATTACATTGATGTTCAGGCAAGAGAGGCACTGTTTGAAGAAAACAGACCTATCTGGAGCGTATAATTTGTGATAAAAAGCTGAGAGGTTTTCTCTCAGCTTTTTTTATTGTGTAATGAGCCGATAATAGCCCCAAATTATAATTTTTAATACTTTTTATATTGCTTTACGGGAATAAATCTGTTATTATTTATAAAAAAGAAAAAAGGTGATGCTTTATGTCAGCAATTCTTCATCAGATTATTTACAAATTTATAAGCATAATTATGTCTGTTACTATGCTTTTCGGTGGTACAGGAGACTACCTTAAGGCTGACAGCAGTGAATGGAATACAAACTATAAGTATATTTTTGTTCACGGACTTTCAGGCTGGGGAAGCTACGACAGCATTTATAAGCTGATGCCGTACTGGGGTATGTTCGGCGGTGACCTTATGGAATATCTGAGAGATAAAGGCTTTGATTGTTATGCTGCATCTGTAGCTCCTTCGGACAGTGCCTGGGACAGAGCCTGTGAGCTTTATGCTCAGCTTGCAGGTACGGTTGTTGACTACGGTAAGGCTCACAGTGAAAAGTGCGGCCATGAAAGATACGGCACAGATTTTACGGGCAGAGCTCTTATTGATTCCTGGAGCGCAGAAGATAAAATCAATCTTCTCGGTCACTCCTTCGGTGGTGCAACCGTAAGGCTTTTTGCTCATATTATGGAAAACGGAAGTCAGGAAGAAGTTAAAGCAACGCCTGAGGCTGAGCTTTCCGAATTCTTCAAGGGCGGAAAAGGGGATTATATTTACAGTGTTGTTGCTCTTGCTGCACCGCATAACGGCACAACTGCCTATAATGTAGGCACAGAGGATGTGCCCGAGAATGAGAATGAAACCGCATTTGACAGCGTTAAAACTAAAATTCAGAATGCTCTCTCTGACCTTGTTGGTAAAGCTAACGGAGAAAAGGAAGAAAGCAAGGCGGCGTGGGACTATGCTTCCTATGATATGTATATAGATAACGCAATGGCTATGAATGAGTGGCTTGAAACCCTGCCCGATGCTTATTATTTCTCAATTCCCTGTGATGCAACCGTGAAAAATGAAGACGGAACCTATTCACCCGTTGAAAAGAAAATGGAGCCGCTTTTTGTCAGCAGCTCAAAGGCTATGGGTGCTTACACAGGCAAAACCGAAGGCGGATATACAATTGATGAATCCTGGCGTCAGAATGACGGCCTTGTAAATACTCTTTCCGCTAAGGCTCCCTCAGGTGCACCTTCAAAGGATTTTGAGGAAGGTAATGTTACAAAGGGCGTTTGGAATATTATGCCTACCTATGACGGCGACCATATGTCACTTCAGGGCGGTCTTACAAAAATCAACGATGTAAAGGATTTATATGTTGATCTTCTCAGTATGATCAATAAGCTGTAATTTATACTTTATATATCTTTGGCCGGCACTCATTTTTTGAGTGCCGGTCTTTTGGTAATGTGAGTTTTTATAAAATTTAGTTAATATTTACTACAAAATATGCCAATAATCCTTGGAAAATAAGCAACTCTACAAATTATCATCACAGGATAAAATGTTGTTGACTTTATTGACACAATCCGTTATAATATTCAAGCGTGCGATTATGCGCACAGCCATATTTTTTAAGAAAGGAGATGCTACGATTGCCTACCTTTAACCAGTTAGTTCGCAGCGGCAGAGAAACACTTGTTAAGAAGCCTAAGGCTCCTGCTCTTCTCAAAGGCCTCAACTCAAAGAAGAATGTTATGACAGACCATAACTCTCCTCAGAAGCGTGGCGTTTGCACAGCAGTTAAGACAGC
>JAXJQQ010000012.1:0-6810 GCA_036311065.1 Acutalibacteraceae bacterium
CACAAAGAGTCGGGTGTTACAAGGTGGATATGCCCTGAACACTTTTTTTCTTCTTCAAAATTTTCTTTAAATTCCTCTGTTAATGCACGCACCTGATGGGCATAGGAAACAAGCTCTTTTCCTCGCTCGGTAAGTGTTATAGTATGGTTTATTCTTTCAAACAACAGACAACCAAGCTCATCTTCAAGCTGTTTATGATGCATGAAGGCAGAGTAATTGTCGATGTGTCAGGTGAAGAAAAGAAAAAGCTTACAATCCCACAGCTTCTTGAACTGTTCGAAAAAGCAAGCGGAAGCGAATTTGCAAACGATAAGGTTATGTTATCTAAATAGACATATTAAGAAAACTGCAACGGAAATAAATCTGTTGCAGTTTTTTTGTTGTTTTAAACCTATATTATATCTTCAATTTTACTCTACTAACACCCGATGCGACTTCTCTTTCTATAATTGTATCAGGTATTTTAGATAACCACTTTTTACTGAAATTTGTATTGCCGTAATAGCAATCAAAGTTCGCAATGGGCAGATGTACCCAATCGTTGTTATATCTTTTGTTTGCAATGCAAAAACATATTACTTCCGAAACAACATCATAAGGCACCCCGTTCAAATCCATACTTTTAAGCATTTCTGCTATGTGCTGTGGTAATTCTGTTTCAAACATCTGTAACGGACCAAGCTCTAAAGCATCAGCAATTATGTCATTAAATCTCAAAACCCAGGCACCTTTTGTATTAAGAGCAAAGGGCGGCACCTGCATTTGCTTTACTTTCTTTGTCCACATTTTTGTAAAGCCTTTTGAAATTGCAGATATTGTTTTCATAGCGCTTGCAGATATAAGAGATGGGTTTTTCTTTGCAAATTTTGTTATGCTCTTAACGTGAGAGCAAAACCATCCTTCACCCGTTTCTAATACAAGTTCAGGAAATTCACTCGAAAGATGAGCAAAATTCACATCAGTATTATCTTTTGCATCAATACTGCACCAAGCACAAAGGGCGTTTCTTGCATATTTGATATGGGAATATGCATCATCTTTTAAAACATTTCCGTCTTTGTCGTGGAACAAATATCCTCTTGCGATTATAGTGAGTATTCGCCCTAAGCCTTCAAGGTCTAATATTGTATTTAAACTAAATCTGCCGAGATATGAAAAATCTCTTTTACCTGAAGAAAAGTATGTAGGCTTATCGGTATATGCCTTAAATTCCAACCATTCATTTGTCATCTTCCAAACCACCTCTTTTTCGCAGGTTCTTCCTCTTCCAATTTATAAATATGGCTTCGGTCAAGAGCCAATTCTAAAACTGTATTCGGTAAAATCTCAAGTGCGAACTGCCTTTTACCAAGTGCAACAGCACATTTTACAACCTCTGCATAATCTAAGACTATTTTCTTTCTGTCTATCGGACGAATTACATTCATACAGTTTCTTTTGATCTGAGCCTTGTAATCTCCCGCACGACCTACACCTGCAAGCATTGTTTTCATCTGTGTTGTATCACCCTTTTGATGAAGCAAGTTTTTCTTTAACCCTATTGCACGGTGCATATCATCAATGTCACAGACAATATCGCCCAAAATTCTGTAACCACCCTCAGAAAAATCACAGAACAAATCTGTGTATCTATATATCTTCGCACTTGCAAATAACGAATATATAACCGGTTCTCTTTCATCAGACGGTGTGAACTGCCACATATTTTCGGACAAATATTTCCTTGCCTTTTGTATATCAGATGGAGTTATATCATCAAATGCAGCATATAGCTCATCAACCGAATATTCCGTTTCCTGACAACGGGCAAATAGAATTCTGCTGATGTCCGTTTTGCGTTTCATTTCGGACGAGGTATGTCGTATCTGTTGTACACGCTTTAATGCTTCCTCATAATCTGCAATTATGCTCTCAACCTTTTTTAGTGTATCGGGATTTAATTTTTCTTTCCACGAATGATCGTTTGCAAACTCAAACAAGTTTTCATCAGGTACGGGTTTCACAAGAGCTTTCTCGGTGTGCTTTTCTAAATTAAAGGCATAATATGGGAGCTTTTCAAGGTTGGATGTAACCTTGTTCCAATCCACCTTTTCAAAATACTTTTTAAGCTTCATATATTTGCTCTCGTCATACCATTTTGAAAATCTGTCGCTGTCTATAATCGCTTTATATTTCAAAAACAAGCTCTTTGTTACCTTGCTGTGTTCTATGTATTCTGACAAATCAGGTTTGATTCCGCTTTTTGCAGAGTCAATTTCAAGTCCGGTTAAAATAGCAAGTGTTTCAACCTCCTGCAAATAATGCTCCCGTTCTTTCTCGGTAAGACTTTCATCATAAGCAATAATACCACGGCTGAGTGCACTATTACTGATTTGCCCTACACGGGAAGAAAAAGTATTTTTAACCGTGAGAAAACGAGCATACCAATCGTTACTGTCCGATATAAGCGGCTCGGCAGTAGGTATTTTAAGCACGGGTAATGTGGTACTGCTTTTCATAACACAAGCATTTAACAGCTTGTCTGCAACAGTCTTTACCATATCACCGTCAAAGTCTGCACCGCCTAAACGTTCGGGAATTAAAGAATGAGAATCCACCATTATAACATAGTGAAGGTGTGATAAATATTTTTCTCGGAGTTTCCCGCTGTTTTTGAGCGGTCTTGCAATCACTTCTTCATTTCGGGCAATATGAGGGCTGCGGAGAAGTGTATAAAATTCACTTTCTTCATAGGTTGATTTCGGTGCATACATAAAATTATCTGTTAAAAACTCTTTTTCAAGAGCTTTGTATGCTTCGCTTTCACCCTCAGAGCTTTTAATGATATATCCCAAAAGTCTCATAAGATCATCGCACAAATATCTGTTATCGCCCGAAACCAAAAGCTTGCCAACGGCATATTTATTTAAAATATTTTTAGCCTTATCCTGAAGCTCTTTAGCAAATATCGGTTCGTCTACAAACAACACATTTTTCTCAATTATTTTTGCATAGACCTTCTTTTTGTCAGTTTCCTCAATCTCATCGTTTTGAAGAACTTCAAGAAAATGCTCACGGCGAACACCATGATCACCGACTAATTTATAGTACTCCGTTTCGGTAGTTTTTGTAATCCAAGTCCGTCTGTCCCATTCAGGATTTCTTTTTATACCAAGACCTAAATCAGCAGGTCGAAATTCTTCGGTAGTCATAGCAAGAGTGTTCAAAAACTGATAGTTAAGGTCGATAATACTCTGTGTTTCTGTTTTATCTGTTCCCGATATATACAAGGCGTGGTTATAATTTCTGCACCTTTCAAGATACTCTTTCCATGTGAGGTTATTTTCAAGCATCCATCCGTAACCTTTGAACATACTTATGTTTATTATTAAATCCACATCGTGAGGGTTATGTTTGTTACCAAAGATGTCAACTATTTCGGTAACGCCAAGCTCTTCAAAAAGAGCTGCAAAATCAACCTCGTGAACAACACCTTTAATATACGGCATACGGATTTGATAAGAGTTATGTATGCTGTCTAACGAATCTGAAAGTCTTTTCGAAATAAGTCCTTCACCATCAAACTCTGTTATCTCTATATCTGCTTTTCTTTCTACACGGGTATATTTTCTCACAGGGTTGTCCGTTCCGTCATCGGTTACGGTAATGATATCAACATTAGGAACTATGCTTTCGGGATTATCAATTACAATTATTCTTTCATCTGATAACAAAGCATCATTTTCAATTCTTCTCCCGCTTGTGAACAAAAGAGCGTTATAGGCATAGAGCTTACTGAGCTGACATTTGCCGATACTCATTCCAAGCATCATTCGTTCTTTTAATACTTCGTATATATCTGCTCTTACAAAAGAAAGTCTGTTTTCACGGCTCATAGATGCAGAACGTTCAAAGGCAACAAAGCGTATATTTTCCTTACCAAAGTTCAAGGTGATACCCTTCGGCTTGAACATATACTCTGCTTTTTTCTGCCATTCCAAAACCTTACCGATAGGCTTTCTGTCAAATATTCCTGAAAAATCAATATAAACAAATACATCTCGTAATTTTTCGCAGATTGCAGTGGTACTGAATTTTTCTCCGTTTAAGATGCACATAGCTTGATAGAAAATCGGACAATCATCTTGCAAAGTTTCTTTTACCATATATTCCTTTGAAAGCTCGGTTGTATCAAAATAAAACGAATATTCACCGTTTTTCTCTTTGCTTGATGATATAATATCAAGCGCCGATATTTCGGGAATGATATATTTTACGCCTTTCATAGTGCACCTCCTAAATATATTTCTTTTTTTCAGTATATCATACAATTATAAAATATTCAATAGCCGTTATTTGATAACTGCCCCCACAATTTATTTTGTGAGGGTATTTTTGTTGTCAGAAAGGCGGTGAAAATATGCTAAAAATCACTTGGAGGCAGGCACGAAAAATCAATAGACTTATCCGTATAGAATGTTGCAACTATGATAAAGGCTGCTGCCTGCTTCTTGACTATGGAGAAATGTGCCGTTGCGTTCAGGTAATATCCTGCTACGGGATTTACTGTAAATACTTTATTACATCGGTGCTCCCCATAGACAAAAAACTACACAAAGAAATTTTGCAACAAAATCTAACATTAAGGAGTGAGAAAGACAATGAAAAAGATTCAAAACACAATCATTATCGGTGTTGACCACGGCTACGGAAACATAAAAACGGCAAACCGTATTTTTCAAAGCGGTGTCATAAAGCTCAAACCCGGTCAGGAGTTTGGTGGAGTGCCGCTTATCTACAAAAACGAAAAATATCTTGTCGGGCAAGGACATAAGGCATTTGTTGCGGATAAGTTCTTGGATGAGGACTACTATGTACTTACTCTTGCGGCTATTGCAGAGGAACTGTCATTGCAAGGTATTACAACTGCCGATGTTCACATCGCTGCAGGACTTCCTCTTACCTGGCTTGGAAGTCAGGCAAAGGAATTTAAGGAATACTTGCTTCAAAACGATGCGGTTGATTTTGTCTACAAGGATAAAAGCTATCATATCAACATCGTTGGTGCAGACATCTTTCCGCAAGGCTTTTCTGCTATTGCAAGTCGTTTGTTTATGTTCAAAGGAACAAATATGCTCTGCGACATCGGCAACGGCACAATGAACATTATGTATATCATAGACCAAAAGCCGGATGTAAAGAACTGCTTTACCGAAAAGTTTGGTACAAACCAATGTGCTATCCGTATCAACGAAAGAATTATGCAGACATTCCATATTCCGATTCACGAGAACACCATTACGGAGGTTCTTCGTTTCGGCACAGCTGACATTGCAGAGAAATATCTGAAGGTTATGCAGGAAGAAGCAAAGGAATATACCAAAGAAATCTTCGAAAGGCTTAAAACCCACGAATACGATCCCGAAACTATGAAGCTTCATATTGTAGGCGGTGGTGGTTGTCTTATTAAGAATTTCGGTGAGTATGATAAAAGTCGTGTTAATATCTGTGAGGATATTAACGCAACTGCAAAAGGCTATGAATACCTTGCAGAGTTTAATATGAGAAAAGGCAGTGGAAAAAGATGAGTGTTAAGAAAACAAATCTAAGGTTTAACCTTGATAAAGAATCAGACAAAAAGGCTTATGAATATTTACAGAGCCTTGATAAAAGTTCCCACAAATCCGTGAACAGATTTGTCATATCCCTCATTAACGAATATGAGAATAAAAAGCATTGTGAACGAGCCGAAAAAGATTTTACAGAAAAAATCTTATCTGCTATTCGCAACGAAATGCGAGCATTTGAACCGTTGAAACTATTTCAGCTTTTGGGCTTGATGCAACAACCTGTACCACAAGAACAAAACTCCGCCGAAAACGAGGATGAAATGATGAATTTCTTATCCAATATTGGCGGTGAATAACGAATCTTTAATATGGCGTAATTTATACAATGCCACAATAAAATATGAATTAAGGCGGCACAAATTTTCTCGGAATGATGAGATTGGAATGTGCCGCCTTTTTCTATGTCAAAAAACAGTCGTACATAATAATACGGCGGTAAAAACATGAATTTATGGAGGAATATATTATGAGAAAAAATGTGAAAACTTTAGAAAATCGTATCACGGTTAAAGAATCAAGAGAAGGTAATGTTTACAGAGTTCTTACTTATAAAGGAAAGAAATACAAGGAGCCATATTTTACAGGTCAGGAAATCGGTTGGATTAAGTATATTTTATGGGACGAGGAAACTCGTACTCATAACTGCCTTATTATCACTGTGGGAGAACGCAGATTATGGCTCACAATAAGCGAGAAGATTGGTAAAGAATTCGGTATTGATAAATTAGAATACCACTCTCCATTGTACTTCTGCATATATCAGTTAAGGCGATATAAAAAAGGTTCTGTGCCGTATAAGTTGTGTGAACTGAGCACATATCCCGGTTATTTCGATGGTTATACAAAACCTGAAGCTCTGCTTATGGAATAACTGTCCTGTACTGTAACGAGCAGGGAACTTGTATTGCACAAATTCCATAAAAGGCGGGACTTCCTTTCGAAAATCCTGCCTTTACCCTTTGGGGAGTTCCCCAACCCCCCTGATATTTTATTATTAGATAGGAGTTGATTTAATGAAAGAGAAAAAGAATTCAATTTATGTGCGTGTTACTGAAAAAGAAAAAGTTCGTATAGAAAACAAAGCTAAGAAATGCGGTTTATCGGTTTCTGAATATTTGCGAAAGAAAGCTTTGGGATATTCCCCCAAGGCTCTTTTACCTGAAAGCTTTTATGAATTTACAGAAAAGATTGGCATCTTGTA
>JAXJQQ010000013.1:0-12218 GCA_036311065.1 Acutalibacteraceae bacterium
GGTACAGATATTACCCGTACCCTTTGCCTTCTGCACACCTGCAATAACACCAACATAATTGTCACCCTTGCTCTTTACAAGGTCGCACATATTACGAAGCTCATCGGGAGTTGTATCCTCAAGGAAAGCGGTAACAAGCATTACACCGCCGATTTCAGTTGCATTTGAAAGCATTGATTCGGTTTTAATGTTTGCAAGAACACCTGAAAGCTTTTCAATTTCCTTATCCTTTGCCTTCATATCGTTCATAACAGCCTGAGCCTTAACTGCGATATCGTTAGCATTTGCCACCTTCATGGCTGACGCAGTATCGGAAATAAGCTGAAGCTTTGAATCAATAAACTTAATAACATTAAGACCCGTTACACCAACAATTCTTCTTACACCTGCGGCAACAGAGGATTCGTTAACTATGCGGAAAAGACCGATGTTGCCTGTGTTTCCTACGTGAGTACCGCCGCAAAGCTCAGTGGAGAAATCACCTGCTTTTACAACTCTTACAACATCGCCGTACTTTTCACCGAACAGAGCCATTGCGCCCATTGCCTTTGCTTCATCAATAGGCATTTCCTTGGAAATAACACTTTCCGCCTTAAGAATCTCAGCGTTTACAAGCTCTTCAACCTTTTTAAGCTCATCAGCGGTAAGACCTGCAAAATGAGTAAAGTCAAAGCGAACTTCGTCAGCGTCAACAAGCTGACCTGCCTGCTCAACATGAGTGCCGAGTACCTGACGTAAAGCTGCCTGAAGAAGGTGAGCCGCAGTGTGGTTACGCATTGTAGCACTTCTCTTTTCCTCGCAGTAAGAGGAAACTGCCTTGTCGCCAACCTTTATACCGTCACCTGAAAGAATACCGTGGTGAAGAACAACACCGTCAGCGTCCTTTGTTGTGTTTGTAACCTCAAATGTGCTTTCACCGATTGTGATAACACCTGTATCACCTACCTGACCGCCGCTTTCAGCGTAGAAGGATGTTCTGTCAAGAACAAGTGTTGCGTCACCTGCTTCAACAAAATCTTTTCTTTCTCCGTCAGAAACAAGAGCCACAACTGTGCCCTCAGTATTGTTTTCAGTATAGCCTGTAAATTCGGTTTTTGCTATATCCTTGAAGGATACGCCTGAATTTCTCCAGTCAGTATCGGCTCCGTCACGCTTAACGCTTTTTGCCTTCTGTCTTGCTTCTTCAACAAGCTGACGGAACTTTTCTTCATCAACGGTCATATTCTTTTCTGCTGCAATTTCCTTTGTAAGGTCAATGGGGAAGCCGTAGGTATCCTGAAGCTTGAAGGCATCCTCACCTGAAAGAACTCCGTTTTCACTTTTTGCCATCATTTCATTAAGAAGACCTAAACCTGAATCAATGGTCTTGTAGAAGCTGTCCTCTTCCATTGAAATAACCTTTTTAATGTAATCCTGCTTTTCTACAAGATTGGGATATGCATTTGCATTTTCTTTAATTACGGTTTCGCATACCTCTGCGAGGAAGGGTCTGTCAATACCGATAAGTCTTCCGTGTCTTGCGGCACGGCGGAGAAGTCTTCTCAGAACATAGCCTCTGCCGCTGTTTGAGGGAATTACACCGTCGCCTACCATAAAGGTTGTGCTTCTGATATGGTCGGTGATAACACGAAGGGAAACATCCTTATCGGCATCGTCGTGATAGTTAATACCTGCGATAGAGATAATGTGCTTCATAATATTCTGCACGGTGTCAACCTCAAAAAGATTGTCAACATCCTGCATAACACAAGCAAGTCTTTCAAGACCCATACCCGTATCAATGTTGGGATGAGCAAGACGTGTGTAATTATTGTTTCCGTCGTTTTCAAACTGAGTGAAAACAAGGTTCCATACTTCAATAAAGCGGTCACAGTCACAGCCTACCTTACAGTCGGGACTGCCGCAGCCCTTTGAGGGACCTCTGTCAAAATAAATCTCAGAGCAGGGACCGCAGGGACCTGCACCGTGCTCCCAGAAATTATCCTCCTTACCGAAGCGTACCATATGTGAGGGGTCAACACCCACTTCCTTTGTCCAGATGTCAAATGCTTCATCGTCATCAAGATAAACGCTGACATAAAGAAGCTCCTCGGGAATTTCCATTACCTTTGTAAAGAATTCCCAAGCCCATGCAGTAGCTTCCCTTTTGAAATAATCACCGAAGGAGAAGTTACCGAGCATTTCAAAATAAGTGCCGTGACGTGCAGTTTTACCAACATTTTCAATATCCGGTGTACGGATACATTTCTGGCAGGTGGTAACTCTCTTGCTGGGCGGTGTTACCTCACCGGTGAAATACTTTTTCATCGGTGTCATACCTGCATTGATAAGAAGGATACTCTTATCCCCCTGAGGAACAAGTGAAAAGCTCGGAAGTCTCATATGCTCCTTTGATTCAAAAAATGCAAGATACTTTTCTCTGATTTCGTTCAAACCCATCCACTTCATAAAATACATAGTCCTTTCATATTCAGATATTAATGTTAATGCAGAATTATTTTCTGTGTTTAAATAAAAATAGCCCGTCCTGTTTATTTCAGGACGAGCTTCAGCTCGCGGTACCACCCGAATTGTGCATAAGCACCACTCTCATTTCTTTAACGCAGAAATACGGCATTCCTTTCGGATGCAACTAGGAAAGCAGCAACCGTTCTTCTTCGGTTCATAAATGAGCTTACAGCCGGGACTCATTCTCTCTGTAAGACCTTGAAGGGGTTTCTTTCCTCAAAGTTTTTATGATATTCACAACAGAGTTATTTTACAACATAAAACGATATTTTGTCAAGAGAAATTTACGGCTATTTTCAGGCTTTTATTGGTAGAGTTAGAAGAAGGGTCATATGCTTGAATATAAGTCATTTCAGCGGTGATAATTTTAAGGGAGTGGTTTTTATGAAAAAGCTCGGTTCATATAAAAAAGTGAGGATTTATTTTAAGCTTAAGCAACGAAGGATAATAATTAACGCCTTTAAAGCCTTGTTTCTTTTTCAGGCTAAGCTGCAAAGATGATGAAACTAATTAAAAACTTAGCAAAATTTTCTTGACACAAAATGAAATTGAGTATAATATATGTTTGTATATTATATTTTAAAAGGTGGTACAAAAAATGAAGAAATCAACAAAGAAACTTCTCAGTATCCTTCTTTGCGGTGCACTGCTTTTTGCTTTCTCATCAATAGCTTTTGCTGAAGGCACAAAGGATTACACAATCAAATCCTGCTATGATGATGTCATCTGGGAAGGCGACAACGCCTGGGGTGCTTATAAAGGCAACCTTCACTCACATTCAACCTACAGCGATGCTGATGTTGACCTTGCAACAATGGTTAAGGAATATTATAATCAGGACTATGCCTTTCTTGCAAACGCTGACCACGGTGTTACCGGCGTTGAATGGAACAGACCTCAGCCCTTCGTTCCCCTTTACGCTTATCAGTACCTTCTCGGCAACAAGGTTGCTCACCTTACCGATGAGGAATATGAAGGCATTACAACAGGTACATATCCCCTTTATGACGGCAACATAAGAAATGAAAAGATGGTATGTGTTACCGGTGCTAACGAGCTTAACAATATGACCCTTACAAAAAGCCACGTTAACGGCTTCTTCCTTCCCGAAGGTGTTGGTAACGGCTACGGCGGAAGTGAAAACGGCTTTGAGCAGGCTATTGCTTTTGTTGAAAAGCACGGTGGTCTTTCTCACATCAACCACCCCGGTGACTGGCTTGAAAGCAACAGCGACATCGGTTCTGTAAGCGACCCTGAAAATGTTCACTTCTTTGCAGACATTCTTTTAAGATATGACAGCTGCCTCGGTATTGAAGTATTCAACGAAAACAACGGTGTTACAGGTTATGACCGTATCCTCTGGGATAACCTTCTTATGGAAACTCTCCCCTACGGCAAAAACGTTATCGGCTTCAGCAACACTGACGCTCACTACACCAGAGATATCGACACCTCCTTCAGCGTATTTATGATGGAAGAAAACGATGTTGAGCATATCAAAGAAACAATGCAGAGCGGTGCTTTCTTTGCAGTTACAAGAATTCTCAGAGCAAACGATATCATCGGCCCTGCTGAAGAAATTGATGCAAGAAACACAGAGCTCCCCTACCCCATCTTCACAAAGGTTGCCGTTGATGGTCATACAATCAGTGTGAACACTCAGGATGCAGACACGATTCAGTGGATTGCAGACGGTAAGGTTATCAAAACCGAAGCTCTCGCTAACGGTTCATCCGCATCCATTAACCTTGATGAAATTGAAGGTGCAGAGTACTTCACATATGTAAGAGCTGAGCTCTTTGGTGAAGGCGGAATCTGCCTTACTCAGGCTTTTGCAATTGATGACGGTGCAGAAAAGCCCTCATATACTGTTGTAAAGGATTTCATGAGCTTTATTGATGATATTCTCTTCTGGCTCAAGAGCTCACTTATCTGGACAATTGTTGTTGAAATTTACAGAGCAATCTGATTTAACTGAAAAGAATAAGCAGCTGGTGTAAAATTACATCAGCTGTTTTTTTCACATACTTTACTATATACAAAAATTTCTCCGACACAAATTTTTCCGTGTCGGAGATTTATTTAAGTTTATTATTTATTTAACTTAGTTTATGTATATCTCTTTTTATTTTCAGTTAACTCTTCAATATTTAAACCTTATGTTTTGGCATATGCAATTTCTGTTTATAATAAATTCATTGCCTTTTTGCCCTTACTGAGTTTTACTTCAAATGCCTTAAAGCCTTTTTGAATCTGAGCCCTCTCAGACTCTCAGATATTTCTTCGTCAAATATCTGAACTTCCGTGAGCTTTCTACTCCTTAAGGCTACGAGATACTTTTTTTGTTTTCTTCATTTATCCGCTTTCTTTTTTTGAAAGAAGGATAATTCTCCGTATATATTTTAGTCGATACCGAAATCGATCTGATAAGCTTTTTTATTATGCCAATGTCTGATGGCTTTTACTTTATTTATTATTTTTGTTTATGTTATCAAATCGTACGGTTTACATTAAACAGTACATTGGTAACACCCCTTTCTTTTATCTTGGCTTCATTATACAGTATTTTTACAGTTATGTCAATAATTTTTAACATATTTATATTATTTTATCTATTTTGTATAATCAGTTATGTGAAAACAGGGCTTTCGTACCTTGAAAGCCCAGTTGTTATATCAGAATTGATATGGTTTTTATGTTTAATTTTTACAAAGCCGGTGATTAATGAATCGGCTTTGCCGTGAATTGACCTTAGGTTATGAAACGCACCTGCGGTGCATTAAATAAGCTCTCTGCCCATAAGTACACCCATAACCGATGCCATCATAAGACCTCTTGTCCAGCCTGAGGAGTCACCAAGGCAATGAAGACCCTTTACATTTGTGTTGAATTTGTCGTCCATCTTAACTCTGTTAGAGTAGAACTTAAGCTCAGGTGAATAAAGCAAGGTTTCCGTTGAGGCAAAGCCGGGAACAACATGATCCATAGCCTTAATGAAATTAATAATATTCATCATTGCTCTGTAAGGCATTGCGGCGGTAATATCACCTGCAACAGCATCAGGAAGGGTCGGCTTTACATTGGACTGTGAAAGCTCCTTTTCCCATGTACGCTTACCGTCAAGAATATCGCCGAAGCGCTGAACAAGGATATGACCCGCACCAAGCATATTTGTTAATTCGCCTACCTTTTTAGCATATTCAATAGGCTGATTGAAGGGGTAGCTGAAATTGTGGGATACAAGAATTGCAAGGTTTGTGTTGTTACTCTTGAGGTCCTTATAGCTGTGACCGTTTACAACGGCAAGGTCATTATCATAATTTTCCTGACTTACAAATCCACCGGGATTCTGGCAGAAGGTACGCACCTTATTTTTGAAAGGGCCGGGATAACCGATAAGCTTTGATTCGTACAGCACCTCGTTGACCTTTTCTATAATTTCATTTCTAACTTCAACTCTTACACCGATATCAACCGTACCCGGCTGATGTGCAATATCGTATTCGGCGCAGATTTTTTCAAGCCAGTCGGCTCCTCTTCTGCCCGTTGCAATAACAGTATTATCAGCTTCGATTGTCATTTTTTCGCCCTTACTGTTCTGAATATATACTCCCTTGCAGGTGCCGTCTTCAAGAATAATGTCATTACATTCATAGCCGAAGATTATTTCAACACCGTTATCAAGAAGGTAATTTTCAATTGCAAGATAGATTTCCTGAGCCTTTTCCGTACCCATATGTCTTATGGGGCAGTCAACAAGCTTAAGCCCTGCCTGAATGGCTCTCATACGGATTTCCTTAACCTCCTGAGAGTTGCTTATGCCCTCAATGTGGGTATCAGCACCGAATTCAAGATAAATCTTATCAGCATAGTCGATAGTTTCCTGAGCCTTTCTTTCACCGATAAGCTGAGGAAGGTCACCTCCGACCTCATAGCAAAGGGAGAGCTTACCGTCTGAGAATGCACCTGCACCTGAAAAGCCCGTTGTAATATGGCAATAGGGCTTGCAGTTAACACACTTCTGAGTTTTATCCTTGGGACAATGTCTTTTTTCAACAGGCTGACCCTTTTCAACTATAACAATGCTTTTCTTTGAGCCCTTTTTAATCATTTCAAGGGCTGTGAAAATACCCGCAGGGCCTGCACCGATAATTACTACATCTTTTTTCATATTTTTCTTCCTCCAGACATAAAAAGAGACCTTTATCACGGAATAGATAAAGATCCCCTTCAAAATATTCCTCTTTATTTTAACATAATTAAGAGAGTTTGTCAATTGTTAATTGTATTTACTCTTACGAATTGTATAATAAACCGGTATTGCACAAAGAGAGAAGAACAGTCCGGCAAGCATACCGACCTTCATACCAAGCTGCTCCGGTGAAAGAGCGAGATCTTCGGCAAATCTGAGAGCGGATTCATTGGCAATAACACTGTCTGTTATAACGCCCACAAGCTGAGGTCCCACAGAGCCGCCAAGGTCGCCCCCTGCCGCCATCATTGCAAAAACGAATACACCGCCCTGAGGGAAGCGGTCCGTTGCAACAACAAGGCTTCCCGGCCAGAGCATAGCTGCACAAAAGCCCGTAAAGGCACAGGCAACAAGTCCTACCAAGGGAATATTCGTAACTACAGCAGTAAGGTAACAAGCAGAGGCTCCGACAGCACTTAAAAGAAGAACCTTTTCAATGTTTTTGCCCTTCTTTGCATAGAGGGTTCTTCCGAGACCGAGCATTACGGAAAACAGCGCAACACCAAAAATGTCACCTCTGACCTTAGGAATGCCCATTGCCTGCTCAAGGTATCCCGATACCCACTGTGCCATGGTACATTCTGCGGCACCGCCGAGAAAAATTGCCGCAACACAAAGCCAGAGCCACTTGTTTTTAAGAAAGCCCACAGCACCCGATACCTTTTCGGGAGTTTCCATGTGTGGTATTTCTGATTTTGTGAAAAGAATAAAAGAGGTAAAGGGAACGAGTGAGAAAATCATTGCAAGAAGCTGCCACTTGTCATTTCCGAAAGCCGTAAGAAAAACCGTTGCAAATATAACAACACCCACAACACCCCAGGCGTATACGGAATGAAGCTTGCTCATTTCTCTGTCAGGGTCATCGGAGGGCAGAGCTGCAATAACGGGGCTCAGAAGCACCTCAGCAAGACCGCTGCCCGCCGAAAAAATAATTGTACCGATAACAAGCCCTGTATAAACATTATGCGGAAATATAACGGGGCTCAAGGCATAAACCCACAGGCCTATTACACTTAAAGAAGGCATAATAATCAGGGTTTTCTTTATATTGAATTTATGAGAAAAGAAGGAAAAAATCAGGTCAACCCCAAGCTGAGTGAAAAAGTTTATAAGCACAAGGGTACCGAGAAGAGAAAAAGATATTCCGTAAATACTGCGGAAGGTAAGAAAAAGTAAGGGCGAAAGATTCGCCACAACAGACATTGACATATTAGATGTATAGCAAGCCATTTTCAGCCTTTTTACAGATGAGTTCATTTTATCACTCCTTTGATTTTATTATTTTAGCACAGATGCATTTTCTTTGCAATAAAAACAGGTGCTTTGAATCAAGCACCTGCTGATATTTTAATTTACCACTGTCTCATAACTTCGGGATTTGCGAAAATTTCATCAAGCTTTTTGATGAAGAGAAGAATATCACCGAAGCCACCAATTCTGTGGTCGAAAGTGAGAGTTATGGGAAGAGTCTTCTTTGTACCCATATCAATTTCTCCCTTTTCATTTCTGAATACATAGTTTTCATCCCTTGCACAGCCGATTGCCATAAGGAAAACCTGCGGAAAGAGAAGGGGTGCATTGGTTACTCTGCCGTTGAGAGTTTTATCAAGTGCACCGAGGTTTGAAAAGCAAACGGTACCTTCATTGAGGTCGTTGATTTCAAGATAACCGGGGCCCTTGGGGGCACGCTTGCCGATCCCCGAAATCTTTGCAACTCTGCCCTTACCTACATAGCCGGCAACTGTTTGGCAAACAGTTGACAGAACCTTACCCTTAAGTATAAAACCGACAGTTCTCTGTGCGATCATATCAAAAATAACGTGATCAACATCGGTAGTCTTAACCATATGAGCAAGCTCTGCAGAGCGGATTGAAATTTCCTTAAGAGTCTTTTCCTCTGCTGCACTGAGCTTTACGGGGAAGGTTTCATTTGTGTCAAGCAGAACGGGAAGTGCAACATCAACATGCTTTTTTATAATGAGCCTTCCGCTTGTGAAAAGACGGTTATATTCAATATAGGAATTAAGTCTGGGATTAGCCTTTAGACCTTCAACAAGAGCTTTTACCATAACATCATTGAAGGTAAGATTATAGTCGCACTCTTTTTTGAAGCTCTGAAATTCTTCCCAGAATTTTGTAATATCGGCATCATAGGTGTAACCCGGAGTAGGCATATCCTGAGCGTTTGTAAGAACGTTTGCAGAAACCTTAGCCTTAATATTGAAGTATTCTATTCTGTCGCCTTCTTCGGGTCCGTGAAGTGCACCTTTGATAAAGCTTTTCATATCAATCATTTTATCGTCTCCATACCTGTTATGGCAGTTATATAAACTAATTATTAACTTTACCATAACAATATCTCAATAATTGTATATATAGTATCACAAATCCCTTTGTCTTGTCAATCGGTTTGTAGCTTAAACTACAAAACACAGAAAAGTGATGTAAATAATATTAATCAAAAACGATTCTTTCGCATATTTTACGATACACAGGGGCACAGTCTGCATTTCCTCCCTCGCCCTTTTCATTAAGCACCACAACAATATAGTGCGGATTTTTTGCAGGAAAGAAGCCGGAAAACCATGTACGGCATATTTCTTTTCCGTTTTCATATATACCGCTCTGAGCTGTTCCCGTTTTACCGGCAAGGGCGATTTTATCGGATTTTGCATTGGTGGCGTTACCTTTTTCTGTAACAGAAAGCAGCATTGAGCGTAAAAGAGTAACGGTTTCGTCCTTGAGAAGCTTTTGCGGCACTCCCGTCCCCTTTTCTGTTACGGCTCCGTTTTTATCGGCAAAGCCGAGTATCACAGTGGGCTCTGTATATTTACCCGTTGCAAGAAGATGATAAAGCTTTACCATCTGCACGGGAGTCAGCATTAACTCCCCCTGACCGAAGGCAAAGTTTGCAAGGTTACCCTTTTGTCTGAGACTGTATGACGAAGGCACCTTACCTTCCGAAGCGGTAATTCCGTCAGCAATTGCAGTTTCAGTTCCCAAGCCGATTTTTTGGCAAAGGCTAAGAAGATAGTCGATATCAAGCTGCATAATAAGATTGATAAAATAAGTGTTGCAGGAATTCTGCAACGCACCTTCCATATTCACCTTGCCGTGGGCTTTATGATTATAGCACCCGAAAACACTGTCACCGATTTCAATACTTCCCGTGCATTCATACTCACTTTCCGTATCATATCCGTTTTCAATTGCCGCAGCGGAAATAAGAGGCTTGAACACAGAGCCGACAGAGTAGCTTTGAAGTGCCTTATTGATGAAGGGAGAGTTTTCCGCAGTAAGATACGATGCGACATCATTTGCATTGTAATCGGGCACGCTTGCAACAGCCATAATTTCACCGTTATTAACGTGCATTACAATAGCACATCCGCTTTTTATTGTGCTGTTTTTAAGCTCCTGTTCAACTATTTCCTGTATTCTTTTATCAACAGTCAGAACAAGTCCTGCCGAGGAATTAAAATTATCGTCATTGATGTATTTATCCATTCCTGCAAGAACTCTGCCCTTTGCATCAACATCAAAGGACACGGAAAGCTTACCGCCGTTTTCTTTAAGATAGTTATTATAGGATTTTTCCAGACCGCTGACTCCGTCAGTACCTTCTGAATTAAGATAACCGATAAGATGGGTTGCAAGGCTTTCGCCTGAATAACGCACGGGCACGGAAAAGGTGCGGATGAATTCATTGTTGATTTCAGCTTTTACCTGTGCCGTAAAAGGAAAGCCCTTTTCAATTCTTTCATTTAAAATTTCCTGACTGAAATAATCCTTAAGGTATTCTGCCGAGCCTATAGCGGGTGTAACTGCGGCAATTTTTCTGCTTTCACAGTCAACCAATAAATCCATATTTCTGTCGTAAATTTTGCCCCTTGTTGTTCCTATTGTGAGAGTCCGCTGACTCTGATTCTGCCCCGCTGAGGAATAATCAGAAAAATTTATATATGCAATCCGCACCATTAAAGCCATAAAGCAGGCAACAAAAAGCATATATAATGAAAGCATCCTTTTGACCATTTTTTATCACCGTAAATAGTATTGCTGTTTCACTTACAAATATCGACAGCAAAAAAATTCCATTTATTTTATACTATTTTTGCAAAAAGACTTGACCTCTTATGAAAAATGGTCTAAAATAAGAATTAGCACTCGGCACACAAGAGTGCTAAAACAATGTACTTAATATGTAAATTAAACTTAGGAGGAATAAATTATGACTATCAAACCCCTTCTTGACAGAGTTGTTCTTAAAGCAACCGAAGTTGAAGAAACCACTCAGAGCGGCTTCATTCTCACATCAGCTTCTCAGGAAAAGCCCCAGTTTTCAGAGGTTGTTGCAGTAGGCCCCGGCGGTGTTGTTGACGGAAAAGAAATTCAGATGCTTGTTAAGGTCGGTGACAAGGTTATCACCGGCAAATATTCAGGCACAGAAGTTAAAGTTGACGGCGAGGAATACACAATCGTTCGCCAGCACGATATCCTTGCTATTATTGAATAATCGGAGGTAACAGACATGGCAAAACAGGTAATTTACGGTGAAGAGGCAAGAAAGGCCCTTCAGAACGGTATTGACAAGCTTGCAAATACCGTTAAAATCACCCTCGGTCCCAAGGGTAGAAATGTTGTAATTGACAAAAAGTACGGCGCTCCCCTTATCACAAACGACGGTGTTACAATTGCAAAGGAAATTGAGCTTGAGGATGCATTTGAAAATATGGGTGCTCAGCTTATTAAAGAGGTTGCAACAAAAACAAACGATGTTGCAGGTGACGGCACAACAACAGCAACTCTTTTAGCTCAGGCTCTTGTTCGTGAGGGTATGAAGAATGTTGCTGCAGGTGCAAACCCCATGGTTGTTAAAAAGGGTATCAAAAAGGCTGTTGACACTGCAGTTGAAGCAGTAAAGGCAAATTCAAGCCCCGTTACGACCTTTGAGGATATTGCAAGAATTGCAACCATCTCCTCAGCAGACGAATCCATCGGTACTCTTATTGCAGAGGCAATGGAAATTGTTACAACTGACGGCGTTATCACCGTTGAAGAATCAAAGACTGCAGAAACTTGCAAGGAAGTTGTTGAAGGTATGCAGTTTGACCGCGGCTACATCTCTCCCTATATGGCAACAGATGTTGACAAGATGGAAGCTATTATTGACGATGCCGCAATTCTTATCACAGACAAGAAGATTTCAAACATTCAGGAGGTTCTTCCCCTTCTTGAGCAGGTACTCAAAATGGGCAGAAAGCTTGTTATTATTGCAGAGGATGTTGAAGGCGAGGCTCTTGCAACTCTTCTTGTTAACAAGCTCAGAGGCACCTTCACCTGCGTTGCAGTAAAGGCTCCCGGCTTTGGCGACAGAAGAAAGGAAATGCTCACCGATATCGCAACTCTCACAGGCGGTGAAGTTATTTCTGCCGACCTCGGTCTTGAGCTCAAAGAC
>JAXJQQ010000014.1:0-36641 GCA_036311065.1 Acutalibacteraceae bacterium
CACAAGAGCTATTGCCGACCAGGCAAGAACAATCCGTATCCCTGTTCACATGGTTGAAACAATCAATAAAGTAAAAAAGACAAATTCACTCCTTCTTCATAAGAACGGCAGAGAACCTACTGCGGAAGAAATCGCTGCAGAGCTTGGTATGAGCGTTGAAAAAGTGCGTGAAATCCTCAGAGTTGCTCAGGAACCCGTTTCACTTGAAACTCCTATCGGTGAGGAAGAAGACAGCCATCTCGGTGACTTCATTCCCGATGAAGATGCTCTTGCTCCTGCAGATGCAGCTTCTCAGCTCCTTCTCAAGGAAGCTCTCGGTGCAGTTCTTAAGACACTCACTCCCAGAGAAGCAAAGGTTCTTACTCTGCGTTTCGGTCTTGAAGACGGTCACCCCAAGACTCTTGAAGAAGTCGGTGCTGAATTCAATGTCACAAGAGAAAGAATCCGTCAGATTGAAGCAAAGGCTCTCAGAAAGCTCCGCCACCCCTCAAGAAGTAAGCACCTTAAGGATTTATAAGATAAAAAACACAATAAACAACCAAGGCTGTCGCTTTTGCGACAGCCTTGGTGTTTACATATTCTTTAGTTCTCTTCTGAGAAGCTTTCCGTTAAAGGAACGGGGTATTTTATCAATCTGTTCAATTAAATCAGGCACCTTGTATGGCTCAAGGTTATTTTGCAGATGACTTCTGATTTCCATTGAATTAAATTCTGCCCCTTTTTTTACCTGAACAAAAAGCTTGGGAACACTGCCCTTGAGCTCATCCTTTACTGCTATACAGCCGCAGTCAGCAACACTATGGTGTTTTTTTGCAACATCTTCAATTTCGTCCGGGGATACCTTGTTACCGCCAATATTAATAACATCTCCCTTTCTGCCAAGCAGAATAATGTCACCGTCCTCGTCAAAATATGCCTCATCGTTTGAATAAATTCCGCCGTTTATAAGTGCTCTTGCTGTTTCTTCCTCGTCCCTCCAGTAACCTGACATATTCATGTTTCCGAAGGATGCGAGAAGGCCGGTGTTGTGCTTTGATGAAGCTAACTCGTTTCTGTCATCGTCAACAATTATAATTTTAGCGTTATATGCAGGTTTTCCTATACATTTTGGCTTGTCTTTACCGTCATTGAAATCGTAAATGCAGATGCAACCGCTTTCCGTACTGCCGTAAAAATTATAAAGGTGTGTTTTCGGAAGCAATGAACGGATATGCTCCTTATCATTATCGGATAGGGGTGCCGCTCCGAACTGAATGTAGCGCAGTACATCCTTATATTCTGCAAATTTACCCTTAGAAAGCCTTAAAATTACCGAAAGTGCTGTTGGCACAAGGTCAATGGAATTAACCTTGTACTTGTCCATCATTCCGAAAAAGCCCATAACATTCATTATACTGCTTACAAGAATTACCGTTGCACCCTGCACCATATTTCCGTAATATCTTCTCAGTCCGTGTGAGTGGTTAAGTGGAGACGGGATAAGCTCAACATTGTCCTTCTGAAGCTTTACGCCGTGAATAACATTTTCTGCAAGAGCAATATCATTTCTGTGGGTGATGATAATACCCTTTTCCTTTCCTGTTGTACCGGTGCTGAAAAGAAGCTCCGATATATCCTCTCCTGAGGGAAAGCTGTAATCTGTAAGCATCGGCTCAGCTTTTGCCTTTTCTGTAAGCTCAGACATTGTAATGTACTTAATGCTTTTATCTGATTCAATATCCTTGAGTGAAATTATAAGTGACGCTTCTGCCGTAGCGGCAACAGAGAGTAATTTTTCTTTTGAGCAGTTCCTTTCAAGGGGAACAAAAATCGCACCTAAAAGCTGAAGTGCAAGCTCCGTTGCAAGGAATTCAACGGTCTGTGATGCCTCAATAATAACCTTATCATACTTGTCTATGCCTTTATTTTTTAATAAAGCTGCAAGGCGGCAGATAAGATTTTTATATTCCTTGTAGGTAACCTCGCATTTTTCATCTGCAAGGCACAGCTTTTCTCCCTGAGTCTCTGCATAAGAAAAAACTGCTTCAACAACTGAATTAAACATTTTTTAACCTCCTGTTATCATACGGTACTGAACAATGTCCAGTGATTAAGAAGCATATAAGCGAGTATGCTCATAAGAGCAATAACAATAACAGTAATAATTACACCCTCTTTGAACATAAACTTCGGATTCAGTCCGTAGCCAATGGGAATAGCACGGATTGATGTAGGAAGCATATAAGAGAGGTTTACACCTATGGATGCTATGTAAACATAAGGTATGGGGTTTTTGCCCATTCCGTTAGCAATGCTTATAACAATGGGAATTGCAACTGCTGCTGTTGCCGTGTTGCTGGTTACATCTGAAAGAAGAATTGTGAACAGCACAATAACAAACACAATAAAGAAGCCCTCTCCAAGTTCGGCTTTTGAAACTAACGCTCCTATTGCATCTGCGGCTCCGCTTTTATTTATAAGCGTACCGAGTGCCATACCGCCTGCAAAAATGTAAATAAGGTCCCAGATGATTTTTCCCTGAACAACCTTCCATTTCATAAGCTTTTCTCCGTCCTGCTTTTTTATAAGGAAGGAGAGTACGGCACAGATAACGAATACATAAACAGGCTTGAGGCCGGGGAGAAAATCCTGATAAAGCTGACGGGAGAATGCCATAACTGTTGCGAATGCAAAAAGGCCGAGAGAGATTTTTTCCTCCCTTGTCATCTTTGGCATTTCGGAATAAATTTTTACAAAGTATTCTCTTGACCCTGCAAGGCGTTTTCCTTTTTTGCAATGTCTGATAAGAAGAAAAGCAATATTGCTTGCAACAAGAACAAGCATAAAAGGAAGGAAGCGTATTATCCATGCAGTATACATAAATTCCTCTCCGGTAATCTGTTCAATGTAGTCAACGGTAACAAGGTTCATAGCACCGCCGAGAGGAGTAGCAAGACCGCCCACGCCTGCGGCATAAGCAATGGTAAGAAGAATAAGCGAACCGTTTTTACTTTCGGAAATATCCTTTTCACCAATGAATTTAAGCATTGAAACTGCAATGGGTGTTATTGTTGCACAAACAACCGCATTGGGAAGGACAGCTGAAAGAGTCGCTGAAAGCAGAAACCAGAAAACAATTTGGGTGCTGAGCTTACCACCCACAAGTGAAAGACATTTTGCCGCAATTCTTCTGTCAAGACCCGTGATTTCCCATGAAACATTAAGAATTGACGCTCCAAGAAGAAGTAATATTGTTTCTGAAGCATAGTTTGAAATAACTGCAGACATATCAACAAGGTTAAATAATGCATTAACTACAATGGGGATAAAGGCTGTTACCGTATAGTCAACGGGGCCTGTAACCCACCATATTGCCATCCAAGCCACAGTTCCCAAAGCTCCTCGAGCACCCGGCGTTTCAAAAACATTCACAGGGAGCAGAAGATAGCAAAGGATAAAAAGAATGGGCCCTGATATGAGGAATAGCAGATTGTTTTTCCTTTTCATTTTGTTGGCTCCTTTATTCCTGTATGAAAATAACAAAAGAATTTTAAATAGGTTAAGTGAAATTTAAGTGTAAAAATTCATAATTCAAACAGTATAAACAACCAAGGCTGTCGCTTTTGCGACAGCCTTTTCAAAATTTCTTAAGCTTTAACGTCTTGTGAAAAACGGGCTCTTTTTCTCCCGCGTTCACTATTTCCCTTGAAAGGAGCGTACGCATTTCAATCAGAACATCCTTGTAAGCTCTGCTGCGGACAAGATTATTTTTTTCATAAGGGTCATTTTTTAAATCGTATAAAAAATCGTCAAAATAATGCACAGCTCCTGCTTTTAGCACACCCGAACTGATTGCCCTTGCCGAATATTTCCATTCCTTTGTGCGTACAGCTCTTCCGAGATGGGATTCGCTTATCTGCACAAAAACGCAGTCTCTTTCGGGTGCATCTTCTTTATTAACGGGCAGAACTTTTCCCGAAAAGTGTTCAGGTACGGGAATACCTGCAAGGCTGAGTAAGGTCGGAGGAAGGTCTATAAGGCTGACAAGGTT
This sequence comes from Acutalibacteraceae bacterium, assembly GCA_036311065.1. Taxonomy (GTDB): domain Bacteria; phylum Bacillota; class Clostridia; order Oscillospirales; family Acutalibacteraceae; genus UBA6857. The sequence goes on from JAXJQQ010000014.1 coordinate 4,031, forward strand.
ATTTACAGTACCTTTTTTATTAATTGCTCCTCCGCCAAAAACAAGTGGAGTGTGTATACTTGCTTCATGGCAGCTTCTTTTGTATTCGGCATTTCTTGTTTTAAAATGGCAACCGTGGTCACTTGTGTATACTATGATTGTATTGTCGTAAATTCCTTTTTCTTTAAGTAAAGCCACAAGCTTTTCCACATTTTCATCAAGTCTGTTTATTGATGCTAAATAATCGGGATATTCTTTTTTGTAGTTGCCCTTAATAAAGCTGAGGTCCTCGGGAATCGGATAATCCTTATATTTCTCTGTTGCACCTTCAGGACCTTCAAAGCGGTTTCTGTCATTCTGGTGATGTGGCTCAAGCTGAGAAACAAACATAAAAAAGGGATTTTCAGCTTTGTGATTACGGATATATTCAAGGGCAAAATCATTAATGCAGTCAGCACGGTAGCCTTTAAAATCAATTCTGTTACCTTCTTCGTCAAAAACATAACCGTCATAGCCGTGGGATGTGAATTCAAGAATATCAGCCGCACGCCAGTATTTGTATCCACCTTGTCTGTCCTTCGGTACGGCGGTTTTTTCACAGTGAAGTCCGCCCGGTGCGGCACTGTCCGAAGCAAGGTGCCACTTGCCGATGTATGCAGTGTCATAACCGTTTTCGTTGAAATAATCTGCAAGGGTTTTATCCTTTTTGTCAAGGGCTATTCCGTTTTTGTAGCAACCGTTCTGTGTTGCATAAAGACCTGTCTGAAGGCAGGCTCTGGCAGGTCCGCAAACGGGCTGGCAGGTGAAGGAGTTATCAAATATAATACCTTCTTCGCCAAGCTCCCACACATTGGGCATAAGCTCCCTATTAAGTGTATCGTGACGCTGTTGATCGGAAAAGTAAAAAATAATATTAGGACGCATAAAAACACTCCTTATGATATTATAAATAATATATCATAAGATGACCTTTTTATCAAGTATGTCTGATATGCAGCATTATGCAAGTTTTACTTGTTTAAAGTGCAAAAATATTGTTGACAACAGAACTTTAGCGTGATATAATATTTTGTAAATTTTAAATTTATAATGCCGAAGTATTTTTTTCGGTCAGGGATGGTAAAAGCCGCTCCCGAAAAGGAGTTCACACAATGAAGCTTACAGGTTCACAAATTGTTATCGAGTGCCTTATTGAGCAGGGCGTAACCGATGTTTTCGGTTATCCCGGCGGTCAGGTGCTTAATATATATGATGCCCTTTATAAGGCGGGGGACAGAATCAATCATATTCTCACCGCTCACGAGCAGGGTGCTGCCCATGCGGCTGACGGCTATGCAAGGGCAAAGGGCACTGTGGGTGTTGTTATTGCAACATCGGGTCCCGGTGCCACAAACCTTGTTACGGGTATTGCAAATGCAATGCTTGATTCCGTGCCTATGGTTGCCATTACCGGAAATGTTCCGACGTCTCTTGTGGGTAAGGACAGCTTTCAGGAAATTGACATCACGGGCGTAACTCTTCCTATTACAAAGCACAATTATTTTGTTAAGGATATAAACGAGCTTGCAGACTGTATCCGTGAAGCTTTTAAAATTGCCAAATCAGGAAGACCCGGTCCCGTGCTTGTTGATATTCCAAAGGATGTGCAGCTTGCTGTTGCTGATTATGAGCCTGAGGGTATTGTTCCAAGGTTCCCTGAAAAAAAAGCTAAGGACAGTAAAATATCTGAGGCTGTAAGACTTATAAATGAAAGTGAAAGACCTTATATCTATGTCGGCGGCGGTGTTATGAGCCGTGATATGGGTAAGGATGTTATGGCACTTGCAGAGAAAATTGACGGTTGTATCGGTTGCACCTTTATGGGTCTTTCTTCTATACCTGATTCCTATGACCGTTTTCTCGGTATGCAGGGTATGCACGGTCATTATGCTTCATCAATGGCAAACAAGAATGCCGACCTTGTAATCGGTATCGGAGTCCGCTTCAGTGACAGAGCCACGGGCAACACTCAGAAATACTGCAAGGGAGCAAAGATTATACATATGGATGTTGACAGGGCTGAGCTCAACAAAAACATTACTGTTGATGTGGGCCTTCTCGGTGATATTGAAGACAGCCTTAAGAGAATTCTTGAAGCTGTTGAAAATAAAAAAAGACCTCAGTGGCAGTCAGAAATTCAAAATCTTAAAAAGGAAGAAAAGCTGATTGAAAAAAGCAATGATGAAAAATCACAGTCTGTTCTTCCGCCTAAAAAGATTTTTGAAATAATAAACAAGCTTAAAACAGATGATACCGTTGTTGCAACAGATGTAGGACAGCATCAGATGTGGGCAGCACAGTACACAAACTTTGAAAAAACAAGAAAGTTCATTTCATCAGGCGGTCTCGGTACAATGGGCTACGGTCTGGGTGCTGCAATCGGTGCTCAGGTTGCAACGGGGCACAAAACCGTTCTTGTAACAGGAGACGGCTCCTTCGGTATGAATCTTAATGAGCTTTCCACCGTTGTTACATATAACCTTCCCGTTGTGGTAGTGCTTCTCAATAACGGTGTTCTCGGAATGGTCCGTCAGTGGCAGACTCTTTTCTTTGAAAAAAGATATTCCAACACCGTTCTCGGAAGAAAAACTAACTTCCCGCTTCTTGCTGAAGCCTTTGGTGCGGCAGGCTATCACGCTGAAACAGCAGAAGAATTCGAAGCTGCCTTGGCAAAGGCTATGGAAAGTGATGTCCCTGCCGTAATTGAGGTTATGATTGAAAAGGATGAGTTCGTTCTTCCTATGCTTCCTCCCGGCGGCTCAATTGATGATATTATTGTAAGTGTTGATAAGGAGGGTGCAGATGAGTAAGTATGTTATTGCGGTTTATGTTGATAATAAACCGGGTGTTCTTACAAGGGTATCAAGTATGTTTACAAGAAGAGCCTTCAATATTGATACACTTACTGTAGGTGAAATTGAAAATCCTGCATATTCCCGTATTACAATTTCACTTTCGGGCGATGAATACACCAAAAATCAGATAGTGGCACAGCTTCATAAATTACATAACGTTCAGAAGGTCAAGGTTCTTGAAGATGAAAGCACAATGAAGCGTGAGCTTATGATTATCAAAATGAAAAATAATCCTCATAACCGTGCCGAAATTATGGCTGCGGCTGAGGTTTACAAGGGCAAAATCATTGACTATTCAGTAAGCACCATAAGCGTTGAGGTTACGGGTGAGCCCGTTAAAATTGATGCATTTATTGAGCTTATGAAGCCTCTCGGTATTCTTGAAATGTGCCGCACGGGTATTGTGGCAATTGAAAGAGGCGCCGAAACAATGTTCTCACAGGAATAAAAGCAGTCAGTAGTCAGGGAAATTGCTTCGCAAATTATATTTTGCTTAGTGTTTCCCGTATTGAATAAAGAAAAAATTTCATTCAAATAAAAGGAGTAATTAACATGCAAAACATTTATTATCAGCAGGATTGCAATCTCAACAAGCTTTCAGGCAAAACCGTTGCTATTATCGGTTACGGCTCTCAGGGTCACGCTCATGCACTCAACCTTAAGGATTCAGGTGTTGATGTAATCGTAGGTCTTTACGAAGGCAGTAAGAGCTGGGCAAAGGCTGAGTCACAGGGCGTTAAGGTTATGACAGCCGCTGACGCTGCAAAAAATGCTGATATGATTATGATTCTTATCAACGACGAAAAGCAGGCAAAGCTTTATAAGGAAAGCATTGAGCCTCACCTTACAGAGGGCAAGACCCTTGCATTCGCACACGGCTTCAATATTCACTACGGCTGCATCAAACCCCCGAAGAATGTAAACGTTGTTATGATTGCACCCAAGGGCCCCGGCCACACAGTAAGAAGCGAATATCAGCTCGGTAAGGGTGTTCCCTGCCTTGTAGCAGTTGAGCAGGATGCAACGGGTGATGCACTTGAAATCGCACTTGCTTACGCTCTCGGTATCGGCGGTGCAAGAGCAGGTGTTCTTGAAACAACCTTCAGAACAGAAACAGAAACAGACCTTTTCGGTGAGCAGGCTGTTCTTTGCGGTGGTGTATGTGCTCTTATGCAGGCAGGCTTTGAAACTCTTGTTGAAGCCGGCTACGACGAAAGAAACGCATACTTTGAATGTATCCACGAAATGAAGCTCATCGTTGACCTTATTTATCAGAGCGGCTTTGAAGGTATGAGATATTCAATCTCCAACACTGCTGAATACGGTGACTACATCACAGGTCCCAAAATCATCACTGAGGAAACAAAGAAGGCTATGAAGAAGGTTCTTTCCGATATTCAGGACGGCACCTTTGCAAAGGACTTCCTTCTTGATATGTCAGACGCAGGCTCACAGGTACACTTCGGCGCAATGCGTAAGATTGCAGCTGAGCATCCTGCTGAGGTTGTAGGTAAGGAAATCAGAAAGCTTTATTCCTGGAGCGACGAGGATAAGCTTATCAATAACTGATTATAAGGTCTGTTGAGCGGTGCTCAACAGACCTTAATGAATTATCTTGACAAGATAATTCAATTCATTGAGCAAGGCGAAAATTCATGGCTAAACCAATTCATGCCGTAAGGCAATTCATTTTATAAAATTTTTGAGGTTTACAATGAAACAGAATATACTAGTTTCTTTATCAAAAGACTTCGCAGTAGATGTCATAAATTTGTGTACAGAGTTAAAAGAAAACAAAAAAAGTAGTATACTTATTAACCAATTGTTACGCTCAGGAACAAGCATTGGAGCAAATATACATGAAGGGAACTATGCATCCAGTCGAGCTGATTTTATAAATAAATTTCAAATAGCCTTAAAAGAATGCTATGAAACTGAATATTGGCTTGATATTTTCAAAAGTTCAGGTATAATTACAAATGAGCAATACAGCACTGTTTTTGCAAAGTGTTCTAAATTGAGAAAGGTGCTTTCTGCATCAATAAACACTGCAAAATCAAACAGTACATATTAAATATAAAGAAATCAAATGAATTGCCTTCGGCATGAATTGCACAATGTGCATGAATTGAACTTACAGTCATGAATTGTGCCGAGGCACATTCAGAAAGGAAAATCACAATGATTAAAGATACAATAGTAGACGGCTTTCATAATGCACCGCACCGCAGTCTTTATCATGCTCTTGGCCTTACGGACGAGGAGCAGAAAAGACCCTTAATCGGTATCGTGTCATCACACAATGAAATCGTACCGGGGCACATCAATCTTGATAAAATTGCAGACGCCGTAAAATTAGGTGTTGCAATGGCTGGGGGCACACCTATTATGTTTCCCGCAATCACCGTTTGTGACGGTATTGCAATGGGTCACACAGGTATGAAATACTCCCTTGTAACAAGAGATCTTATTGCCGATTCAACTGAAGCTATGGTAATGGCTCACGGCTTTGACGGACTTGTTATGATACCCAACTGTGACAAAAATGTGCCGGGTCTTCTTATGGCTGCGGCAAGGCTTAATATACCCACAATTTTTGTTTCCGGCGGTCCCATGCTTGCAGGCAGAATGCACGGCAAAAAAACAAGCCTTTCAAGTATGTTTGAGGCTGTAGGTGCTTATAAAGCAGGTAATATTGACGGTGAGGAGCTTACAAAATGGGAAGAAAACACCTGTCCCACCTGTGGCTCATGCTCAGGTATGTACACTGCTAATTCAATGAACTGCCTTACTGAGGTGCTCGGTATGGGTCTTCAGGGTAACGGCACAATTCCTGCCGTTTATTCAAAAAGAATTGAGCTTGCAAAGCACGCAGGTATGCAGATTATGGAGCTTGTGAGAAAGAATATCCGTCCGAGAGATATTATGACTCCTGCCGCAATTAAAAACGCTCTCACTGCCGATATGGCACTCGGCTGCAGCACAAACAGTATGCTTCATCTTCCCGCTATCGCAAATGAGCTCGGTATTGAATTTAACCTTGATATGGCAAATGCCGTAAGTGAGGTTACACCTAATCTTTGTCACCTTGCACCTGCAGGTCCTACATATATGGAGGACCTTAACGAAGCAGGCGGTGTTTATACTGTACTCAAGGAGCTTACAAAGCTCGGCCTTCTTGATACCTCAGTTATGACCTGCACAGGCAAAACTATGGGCGAAAACATTGAAAATGCCCTTTGTGCCGACGGTGAGGTTATAAGAACAACGGAAAAGCCCTTCTCAAAAACCGGTGGTATTGCCGTACTCAAGGGTAACCTTGCAAAGGACGGTTGTGTTGTTAAAAGAAGTGCTGTAGCACCTGAAATGCTCGTTCACGAAGGCCCTGCAAAGGTTTATGACAGTGAAGAAGAGGCAATCGCTGCGATTTACAGCGGAGAGATTCAGAAGGGTGATGTTGTTGTTATCCGTTATGAAGGTCCCGCAGGCGGTCCCGGTATGAGAGAAATGCTTTCACCCACCTCTGCAATTGCAGGTATGGGGCTTGATAAGGATGTTGCTCTTATTACTGACGGACGCTTCTCAGGTGCCACAAGAGGTGCCGCAATCGGTCACGTTTCACCCGAAGCCGTAAGAGGCGGTATCATTGCTTATGTTAAGACGGGTGACATAATTTCAATCAATATTCCCGAATATAAAATTGAGCTTAAGGTATCCGACGAGGAGATTGCAAGAAGAAAAGAAGAAATGCCCGTTAAGGTAAAAACTGATATCAAGGGCTACCTTAAAAGATATTCAAGCATTGTTTCTTCTGCCGATAAGGGTGCAATAATCAACGAATTCTGATGAAATATCACAATACCTAAGGAGGTGTTGTAATGACAAATAAAGAGCTTTATTACCGTCTTTCATCTCTGACGGTATTCAGAAATTTACTGAAAAAAGCTGAAATTTCCGCTCTTACGGATTTTCTTACAAGTGAAAATGACCTTTGCCGCAGGCTCAGTGCATACAGTGAGTTTGTTTCCCTTCTTATGCCTTGTAATAACAGCTTTTCGACCTTTCTTACTAAGTTTGTCTGTGAGGATGAAAACTTCTATATCAAGGCTGTAGCGGCTAAAAAGCAGGTGCCTGATTCTGTCAGGAAAAATGCCGAAGCAGAGCTTGCCTTTTTATCTGAGCTTACAAAGCTTTCAGCTGAAAGCCTTTGGCAGGGGAGTGAATATGAGGGATATATACCCTCATTCGAAAATCAGTTTACTGATTTTACAGCCCTTTATGAAGAAAGACTCAGAAATATTGACTCTCTCGGCTATGGAATTTTTGCTTCTCACGGTATGTTCCGCGTAGAAAACAATGAAATTATACCTGTCGAGGTTGCCGACAGAATATCCGTTGATAGCTTTGTGGGCTACGAAAATGAACGCAAAGCGGTACTCGAAAACACAAAGGCACTTACTGAAAAAAGACCTGCACAGAATGTTCTTTTGTGCGGTGATGCCGGTACGGGTAAATCTTCAACGGTCAAAGCCTGTGCAAATTATTATTTCCAAAAGGGCGTCCGCCTTATAGAACTTCGCAAGGATCAGCTTTTTGCTCTTTCCTATGTAATGGGTGCAATTGCTGAAAATCCCTTGAAGTTTATCATTTTTATTGATGACCTTTCCTTCAATAAAAATGACGACTGCTTCAGTATGCTTAAGGCTGTGCTTGAGGGCTCTGCCGTTTCAAAAAGCGGTAATGCCGTAATTTATGCCACAAGCAACAGAAGGCACATTGTAAAGGAAAGCTTTGCCGACAGAACGGGCACCGATGACGTGCACCGTAATGACACTATGCAGGAGCTTTTATCCCTTTCCGACCGCTTCGGGCTTACGGTTTATTTCCAGAAGCCTAACAGAGGTCTTTATCTTGACATTGTTCACGAGCTTGCTCAGAGAAACGGCATTGAAACAGACCTTTCTCAGCTTGATATCAAAGCGGAAGCCTTTGCTCTGTCCCGCGGAAGCCGTTCACCCAGAGCAGCAGAACAGTTTATTAAAAGTTTATTATAAGGAGATATTATTATGATTAAAAAAATTTCAACAGAAAACGCACCCGCTGCAATCGGCCCCTACTGTCAGGCTATGGCAGTAAACGGTATGCTTTTCACCTCCGGTCAGTTAGGTCTTGACCCCGCAACAGGAGACTTTGCAGGTGATAATGTAACAGCTCAGGCAGAGGCAGCACTCAAGAATCTCGGTGCAATTCTTAAAGAGGCAGGCACAGATTACGATAAAATTGTAAAAACAACCTGCTTCCTTGCTGATATGGCAGACTTTGCCGCTTTCAATGCAGTTTATGCAAAGTATATCACCAACACCCCCGCAAGATCTTGCGTTGCAGTGAAAACCCTTCCCAAGGGCGGCCTTGTTGAGGTTGAAGCTATTGCAGTTATTGAATAATATTAAAAGCCGATTGCAGTTATGCAATCGGCTTTACTGTTTGCTTTAATCAGGGAAGGTCATCTTCATTTTCAAGGTTGTGCCATACGTTCTGAACGTCGTCATTATCCTCAAGCATTTCAAGAAGTCTGCCCATCATTTTAAGGTCATCCTCATTTGTAAGGGCTGTTTCGGTGTTTGCAATATATTCAACCTCAGCGGAAACAAAGGTGTAACCCTTTGCGTCAAGGTCATCACGAACTGCACCGAGGTCGTTGGGCTCTGTGCGGATAACATAAACATCCTCTTCGTCGGTGATGAAGTCAACGGCACCTGCTTCAAGGGCATCCTCCATAAGCTTGTCTTCATCAATATCCTCAGCTTCAATAACAATTACGCCATAGCGTGTGAACATAAAGGAAACACAGCCCTGCTGACCGAGATTACCCTTGTTCTTGTCAAAATAGTGGCGCATTTCACCTGCTGTACGGTTGCGGTTATCTGTAAGTGTTTCAACAATAACTGCAATACCTGAGGGACCGTAGCCTTCATACATAATTGCTTCGTAGTTTGCACCGCCTGCTTCACCTGAAGCCTTTTTGATTATTCTTTCAATGTTATCGTTGGGCACATTGTTAGCCTTTGCTTTTGCAATAACATCCTTTAATTTTGAGTTTGATGCAGGGTCGGGACCGCCGTCACGAACTGCAATTGAAATTTCACGACCGATTTTGGTAAAGATTTTTGCTCTTGCACCGTCGGTCTTTTCTTTTTTTCTTTTAATGGTGCTCCATTTTGAATGGCCTGACATTTGAAATCACCTTTCCTTAAAAACTTATTTAATCAACCCGTATACATTATCACTTTTATGCCTTTTTGTCAAGAAAAATATGATAGCAGGGTATCGGGTGTAGCAGTCAGATATTAAAGAATATCCTGGTCAAGATCTGAACGGCTGCACATAATTTCAAGGTTGCCGTTTCTTGTTCTGAGAGCATCAATGAAATCCTTTTCCTTTTTGGGATCCTTGAATGAGATTTCGTATTTGAGCTTGAAAAGTGAGCCCATATTTGTTGTTTTAACATTGATAAGCTCACATGATGCAAGATATTTTTTGAAAACATCGTTGAATGCACCTGTGTAGTCAAGGGATTCGGGAATTACAACGGTGAGTGTCTTTTTAAGAGCACGGGTCTTACCGCCAAAGCCCAGAACGGTGTAACCGAAGCCGAGACCGCACATAATAGCTGTGAAGATAATTGCAAATGCAATATAACCCATACCTGTTGAAAGACCTGCTGCAAGTGCAATGAAGATATAACCGATTTCCTTAGCTGTACCGGGAATACTTCTGAAACGTACAAGGCTGAAGGCACCTGCAACTGCAACACCTGCACCGAGATTACCGTTAACCATCATAATAACAACCATAACAACAGCAGGAAGCATTGCAAGGGTTGTAACAAAGCTGTTTGTATAGCGCTTACTTGTTTTCATATAGGTGAAGGCAATTGCCGCACCGATGAGAATTGATGTGATGATGCAGATCATAAATGACCAGAAGGTGATGTTGAGTGTGATTACTGATGAAAAAAGAGCTGACATTTTGTTTTTCCTCCGTTTTTTTTATTGTGCTATTTTATCTTTCTCTATGCTTTTTGAAAGCATAAGCTTATATGCGTTGCCGTATTTTGAATAGGATGTGGGATAAATTTTCAGTTCATCAAGAGCGTGAGTCAGCCATAAGGGCATTGCCATAACACTCTTAATTTCAAGAATCATCTGACTTTCATCCATAAGGGTGTAACCGTAGTCGCCCTTACTGATGTCAAAATCCTTGTTTCTGAAGCGTATGTTTGTATCAAAGGTCATTCTCACATCGTAGTCGTCCTTTGCATAGTAAGCTATTCTGTCGTAGAAAAGGGAAACCATAGGGCGAAGACCCTTGTAAAACTTTACAAAGTAGTCAATTTCACGTGTTACCTGACTTTCCTCAGGTGGGGGCTGATGCTTGCAAAGGTAAAGAATTGACTGAAGGTAAGTCATATTGACTCGTCTTTTGTAAACAACACCCTTGTATTTCTTTTTCAGCTCCACGAACACATTACTGTCCGCCGTCGGGTGACCGTAGGAACGGATTCTGAGCTTTTCCTTATAAACCGTCGGCTTTTCAATTGAGGCTCTTATAAGTCTGTAGTCGGGTGTATCAAAATATATGTTGTTGAGAGTGCTCTGACCGAATTCATCGGGAACAATATAATCAGAAAGCTTTTCAACAAGAGCTTCGTACTGCTGACGGGTTATGAGATATTTTTTCTCGTGGCGCTTGAATATATTGGTATATTTCGCCATAGTTTCACCTGCCGATTTTTTTATAATATAACTTTGAATGTAATTGCTGTTGTTCCTTCCGTGAACACACGGATTTTTCCCTTGTGGGAATGAACAATTGCCTGTGCAATTGAAAGGCCGATGCCGAAGCCGCCCGTTTCCCTTGAACGGGATTCATCGGCTCTGTAAAAGCGGTCAAAGAGCCTTGAAGCTGTTGAAGGGTCAACAAATTCACAGGTATTATACATATCAATAACAATACTCTTACCGCTCTTATAAAGGGAGAGGCGTATTGTTCCGTTTTCGTTGGCGTATTTAACAGCATTGTCGCAAAGTATGGAAACGAGCTGCCTGATTTCAACCTCTTCTCCGAAATACATAATATCGGGAGCAATTTTAAGTTCAAATCTTCTGTCATACATCTGAGCCGAGGTTTCAAAGGCAATTGCCGTATCATATACTGCTTCGCTGAGATTGAACCTTGCAGGCTCCGAATCCTTTTTCATTTCGTCCAGCTTTGAAAGCTTAACAAGGTTTTTAACAAGGCCGTTCATTCTTACGGTCTGATTTTTTATACTTGTCAGCCACTCATTTTCACCGCCGCAAAGCTCAAGAACCTCTGCATCTGCCGAAATAATGGCAAGGGGAGTTTTTAATTCGTGACCTGCATCGGTAATGAACTGCTTTTGCTTTTCAATGCTCTGAGCCACGGGACGCATGGCAATTTTTGAAAGCAGATAAACCGGAATAAGAATAAGTATGAGAGTTATTATGCTGACATAAAGTGAAATCATTGCAAGAGTGTTTGCAGCATCAATTTCCTTTTGAAAATCAAGAAAAACAATAAGTGAGCTTTCGCCCTCTGTAAGATAGTAGTATCTGTAAATATCAATAAATCCGAAGCCGGGCTCCGTTCCGTAAATGCGGGAAGCATAGTTAAATGCCTGCTTATCGGTAACATTATTTATATGGTCAGTATCAATTCTTACGGCTACATTCCTTCTCATCTCAACCACAAAATATCTTGTGGAATAGGCGGTTTCCTGATATGTGTCTTCATCAGAAGCGAAGGGATGCAGAAAGTTCTCTAAAAAATCAGAGCTTCCGAGGTAGTTATTCGGCATAATACCGTTATTATCGGCAATAAGCTGAAGCATATATTTTGTGTCCGCGTCTCTTTGATAAATGTTAACAAGGTTAACTGCCGTAACCTGAACAAAAAGCAGAGTTGCAAGGGCAAACATAGCAATAATCAAAAATTTTCGTTGCAGGCGTTTCAGCATTTTACTGCCTCCAGTGTGTAGCCCACACCTCTTACTGCCTTTATTTCAACGTCAGCATTAAGGTTTAAAAGCTTTTTACGAAGATATGAGATATATACCCAAACAACGTTGATCTCGGCTTCTGTTTCGTAGCCCCATATGCGCTCCATAAATTGCTCAGTGGAAATAAGTCTTCCCGAGTTGGAAATCAGCATTTCCATCATCTGGAATTCCTTGTTGCCAAGGCGAACTGCCTCTTTACCGCAGGAAAGCTCAAAGGTTTCTCTGTTCAGAGTAATATTGCCGAAGGAAATGACGTTAGGTGAAAATTCAGATTTTCTTCTTGTAAGGGCTCTCACCCTTGCAAGAAGCTCACCCATATTGAAGGGTTTAGTAAGGTAATCGTCGGCACCTGCATCAAGACCGTGGATTTTATCTTCAACCTCGCTTTTTGCAGTGAGCATAATGATAGGTGTTGAAACTCCGTTTTCACGAAGCCTGCGGAGTACTTCAATGCCGTTCATTTTCGGCATCATAATGTCAAGTATTATACCGTCATAATTTTCGTCAAGGCCGTAATCAAAGGCATCCTGACCGTCATAAACAGCATCAACGGAAAAGTTGTTATGCTTAAGAATAGCACACAGTGCTTTGGATAATTCTTTTTCATCTTCTGCAAGTAAAAGTCTCATTCTGCACATCCTTTCTGCCGTCGCACGGTATAAACGGTATCAAAACCTATGTATCTTATTAAGTATACCACTATGCGACAATAAATGCAATAAAAATAAGCGTTTAATAAAAATAAAGTTCACCCTTTTTATACTATAAGGTGAACTTTAAAAGTTTTTAAAACTATATAGATTACCACCGACCCTGACAAAGTAATCTTTCGGTTATTGCAACAAAAATGGTTGTAACAACATTTACTGCAATAATAACCGCAGTCAGTTTTTTCTTGTTTTCGGTGTCCTTTTTCAGAAACCAATATATGAAGGGAAGTTCTATGAGAATTGTTAAAACAAGAAAAGCTCCTCCGACGGTATAATAGGGTCCTCTGTTAAGAATATATTTAAGTCCGTAGCCTGCACCGGAATACGGTTCGGAAAAATTTGCATAAATCATATATGGCGCAAGAAATGAAAGTATGTTTCCCACAAGCACAGCAAAAAAGGTTTTTGTCCATTTGCCTATTCTTGCAATACTGTCTATGACAAGGGTTTCAACAATAAGTGTTATAATAATTACAAAGGGCAGAACATCGTAAGGTCTCGTTTCGGTAATCCACACCCAGGATGAATTTGCCGAAGCCACAAGGGTGAACATAAGAGAAAGTAAAACGGTCAATACAGAACAACAGAAAAACTTGTATTTTTTCATTTGAAATACCTCCTTTTATTATATTTTATATCCTGTAAGCTTTGTTTTCTTAACTTTTTCCTTAAGAAAAGCTTACAGCTTTCTTAAGTTTGCAATATTGTGTTTTATATGGTATTATTATAGCCAACGTATCAGGGAGGTGAAAAAATGGAAAATTTCAAAGCAGTGTTCTGTTGTCTTAATTCAAAATATATCCATTCCTCCCTTGCACCCTGGTGCCTTTTTACCTCATGCCGTAAAAAGTGCTGTGACGGTATTGAGCTTGAAGTAATTGAAGGTACGGTAAATGAAAAGGAAGAAAACATCCTTTCCCGTATCCTTTCGCAAAAGCCTGATGCAGTCAGCTTTTCCTGCTACATATGGAATATTAAAACAGTGCTTTCTCTTTGCGGAAAACTCAAAAAAGCATTGCCCGGAACAAAAATACTTTTGGGTGGACCTGAGGTGTCTTATAATCAAGGTGAAATACTCTCTTTTAACCCTTGTGTTGATTTTGTTATTTCAGGCCCCGGTGAAAATTCTTTGCCGAAGCTTCTCAACAGCCTTTTTCTTGAAAGTGACATTGATATTCCGTCTGTCTCATATCGCAGTGAAAATGCTTTACATATTGACCTGAGAGAGGCTGAGCCTGACGAGAGCATATCGCCTTACTGCAAGGAGTATTTTGATTCCCTGGAAGGCAGAATCGCCTATATTGAAAGCAGCCGCGGATGTCCCTTCAGTTGTGCCTTCTGTCTTTCCGGAAGGCTCGGAAAGGTGAGGTATATTGACCTTGAAAGGGTAAAAAACGAAATGGTTCACCTTTCCGCTTTGGGTGCAAAAACCGTGAAATTTGTTGACCGTACCTTTAACTGCGAAAGGCAAAGAGCTGCACAAATCCTCAGCTTCATTTTTGAACAGTACGGTAAAGCCATCGCTGAGGGCACTTGCTTTCATTTTGAAATTGCCGCAGACCTTCTGACTGAGGAGCAATTCCGAATCATCAAAAAGCTGCCCGTAGGTGCCGTTCAGTTTGAGGTTGGAATACAATCCTTTAACAGTAACACCCTTGAAGCAATCAACCGAAAAACTGACCTTAAAAAAGTTGTTGCTAATGTAAAAAGGCTTCTCTCCTTCGGTAACTGCCATATCCATATCGACCTTATAGCGGGTCTTCCTGAGGAAGGCTATGACAGCTTTGTAAACGGCTTTAATAGAGCATATGAAATAGGTGCGGATATGCTTCAGCTCGGATTTCTGAAAATTCTCAAAGGCTCTCCTATGGGCGAAAACAGAGAGAAATACTCATGTGAATACAGCCCTGAGCCGCCCTATAAGGTCATTTCAACACCGTGGATAAGCTATGAAGAACTGCAAATGCTTCACACTGCGGAAAATGAGCTTGAGCGACTTTATAACAGCGGAAGATTCCGTCGTACATTAGATTATGTGCTGTCTGTCTGCGGAATTTCACCCTATGAGCTTTTTTATAAAACGGGTGAGAAGCTTAAAAATGGCGGGTTTTGCGGCAGTATTCCTCTTGATAAATACTCTGACCTTATATTTGATTTCTTCTCCGAGTTTCACGGTGTTGATAAAATGCAGCTCAGAAATACAATGATTTGTGACCGTATAGCTACTAATAATTCGGGTGTGATACCCGAAAGGCTTAAGGTCAAAGATAAACACCTCAAAAAGGTTATGAACCTTATAAAAGAAGAAAATCCGCTTAAAAAGGGCGTAAACAGAACAGTTGCGATTCTTTACGGTGAAAACAAAGCTGTTTACTGTGACTATGAAAGCAAAAATCCCAGAACAAATGAATATGAGTTAAAATACTTCACTATAAAAAAGGAGAGCATCGGCTGATGCTCTCTTTTTTTATTTAACATTTTCTGTTGTCTTTTCAAAATTAAAATCGAACTTGAATCTGCCTTTGTTACGGTAGGGATAGATTATAATGCCTATTGTGCCAAGAATTGCACCGGCTGTGTTGAGAACTATATCACCCATGGTGTCCATAAGCCCCCATCTGCCAAGGTCGATATAATCAAAAAGTGTCTGAAACTTAGGTGTTCCATAAGCAAGGTCATAAGACCAATGCTGAACATCGTTAGGTACACCTGACATCATACCTACAATCTGGTCGCAGCTGAATTCAAAAATCTCCCAGAAGGTGGTAACCATAAAGCAGAAGCCTGTTGAGGCAAGAATCATCATTGTGAGTGAGGCTGTTCTTTTTTCAAGCTTGAAAAGGGCACAGATGATTTCATAGCCGAAGTAAACTCCGAGAATACCGCACATAAAATGCATACCTGAATCCCACAGGCGTACCTCATAATAGAAGTTGAAAAGGTAGCCTGCACAAACGGCAATAAAGTCGCCCAGAGCAATAAGGGTTTGCAGTGTGGGAGTAATGTGTCTGAAAACATTTCTCGGGGGGGATGCCATTGCAACCTCCCATATAAACATAACCGCAAGATTCATCAGAATTTCAAGGGGGTAAATGCTTCCTGCAGGCTCAACGATAAAGGAATAAATTGCAAGGGCAATCATTGCACCTCTTATTATCCACCATATTATGTAGGTACGCTTGGGTGTGCTTGCCCGGAAGCGCTTTTTGTAGGACTGACACCACTCCTTAAAGTTGTTGCCGTCTTTTTCAAGGGGTGCAGCAACGGTAATTGCTTCAAAATCTGTAACATATCTGAATTTACCCTTGTTGCGGTAGGGATAAACGTTGATTATGAAAAGTGCTACAAATGCACTGATTGTACCAAGCACGATATCAGCCATTGTGCTCATAAGAGGCCATCTGCCGCTGTCAATTGCATCAAAAACATTTTTTTCTCTTGCAGTACCTTCCACAAGGGCGAAGGACCAGTGCTGTAAGTCTGTGGGGGCACCGGAAAGTGTGCCCGTAATCTGGTCAAAGGCGAACTCATAAAGCTCAAGGACATTCATAAGTACAAAGGATATACCAAAGGCAACATAAAACATCATAGCCTTTGTGGCTGAGGAACGCTGCTTTTTGATAATTGCCCAGGCAATTTCATAGCCGAAGAAAACAGCGAATGCACAGCGATAGCAGGTAAGAAGAGGATCAAACCACACTGTGCTATATGATAAGTTCAGGAACAGACCTAAAAATCCGTAGGCGAAGGCACCGAGATTTATAAAGGTATGTATTGATGAGGGCATAAACCTCATAAAGCTTTTTGCCGGTGAAGCCATCATCATTTCCCATAAAAATGTTGAAAGCAAGCTCAATAAAGTACCGACCTGCACCGATATGTCATAGCCTTCCTTTATAACGCTTACGCCGAACGCATAAGCAAGAAGCAACCTTAAAAGCCACCACAGAGCCATAACAACCGTCGGGCAGCCCTGCTTAAGGCGGTTTATATAGTCATTCATAGTTAACCTCCGATTCAATATCAAAAACACAACAATTGTATCACAGAAATTTACATTTGTCACTCATATTCAGCAAAATTTATAATAATTTATCAAGTGTCATAAATTTCACCATAATATTGTAACATTTTAACTGCTGTTATACAGATTTCAAAAAGAAAAACCCCTTGAAACCTGAAGTTTCAAGGGGTTGGAGCTGATAACCGGATTTGAACCGGTGACCTCATCCTTACCAAGGATGCACTCTACCGACTGAGCTATATCAGCACGCTATTTTTTAACAGCTTATTGATTATACCTCAATTATTGACTCTTGTCAACATTTATTTTGAATTTTTTTATATTTCTTTTATGTTAAAATAAGGTTGAATTATAGCTCAGGATTAGTTATAATCATAATATAGGAGGAGATATTATGTTGAAAAAAATTATTTCATTATTATTAGTTCTCGGCTTACTGTTTTCGGTAAGTGTGTTACCTGCGTCGGCTCAGGATAAAAAGCTGACCTTCAACAAAAACGGTAAATTCCGTATTATGCAAATCAATGATTTTCAGGATAGAGACAATACCAATGCAGATTCTCTTGCTTTCCTTAACAAAGCTCTTGATTTGTATAAGCCCGACCTTGTTGTTCTGGTAGGTGACCAGATTCACCACTCATTCCCCGGTGTAACTGTTGAAAAAATAAAAACCACAATCAGAAATCAGCTTATGCCTATTGAGGAAAGGGGCATACCCTTCATTTTCACCTTCGGCAATCATGACAGAGATTATAACAGTATTTATCCGATGGAAGAGCAGGCTGCCTTCTACCGTGAATTTGCAACCTGCTATGCAAACACCGACGGTCCCGACGGCGGTACATACAACACATTAATTTACGGTAAGGACGGTAAAACACCTGCACTTAACATATATATGATGGATACAGGTCATTGGAACGGCAAGGGTTGGACAAGCGGTGTTACAGAAGAACAGGTGCAATGGTATGTGGAAACAAGCAATTCCGTTAAAAAGAATAATGGCGGCAAGGTTGTTCCTGCACTTGTTTTTCAGCATATACCCGTTAAGGAAATTTACTCCTTCTTAAAGGTTGTTCCCAAGGGCACTGAAGGAGCAGTAAAAGGCATTTTTTATGATGAATATTATGTTCTTGATGAAAATGCAGATTGGGTCGGTGACAGAAATGTAATGAGAGAGGCTCCCGGCTCCGAGCATCACGAAAAGGTTACGGGTCAGTATGAGGCATGGCTTCAGCAGGGGGATATAATCGGTGCTTATTTCGGCCATGAGCACATAAACACCTTTGTAGGAAGAACGGAAGACGGCATTGTTATGGGCTATAACGGTGGATTTGGCTTTGCGGCTTACGGTGATGAGGGTGAGCGTTATGCAAGAATTTACGATTTCACCGAGGGCGATATTACAGCTTACACTCAGGAAACAATTTATTACACCGAGTGTATGGCGGCTGAAATTCCCGAAGAGCCGACAGAGCCCGAGATTCCCGAAGAACCTCAGGATGATTGCGACTGCAACTGCCACGAGTCAGGCTTTATGGGCTTTTTGTGGAAGATAATCAACTTCTTCAATAAGCTTTTCAAATTGAATCCCGTATGTGAATGCGGTGAAAGCCATTATTAAACCAAAGGAGAGAAATATATGAAAAAGCTGAAAATCCTTCTTATTATAATTATTGCTCTCACCGTTGTCGGCTTTGCCGCTTACGGTATTTACACACAAATAGGTGCCGTGAAGTTTGATGAAATCGTCATTGACGGTGTGCCTGAAAAGGCAGAGGGTACAACCCGTATAATGTCCTTCAATGTCCGCTGTGCAAATGACGGTGTGCAGACCATTACCAACAGAGGCAAGGTGTCCGCCGAAATGCTCAAGGTATATATGCCCGATTCCTTCGGTGTTCAGGAATGTACTCCGCGATGGAAGAGGATTATAAAAAGAGCCGTCGGAGATAAATATGCCTCAGTGGGCAGAGCAAGAGATTTTTACGGTCCCTTCACCGAATACAGCAGTATTTATTACCTTAAAGATAAATATAACCTTATTGACAGCGGTACCTTCTGGCTTTCGGAAACTCCCGATAAGGCATATACCAAAAGCTTTAATTCAATGTGTTACAGAATAGCCACCTGGGCTGTGCTTGAAAATAAGGAAACAGGGGAAAGATACACCCATATCAACACCCACCTTGACCACAAGCTTGATTCAACAAGAGATGCACAGATGAAGGTACTCATTGAACAGGTGCTTAAAATCACGGGTGAAGGTAAGGTTGTTATGACCGGTGACTTCAACGCTTATGAGGACAGCTCCGTTTACGCTGTTGCCTGTGAAAGCTTTGATGATACAAAGTATATAGCAAAAAATACCGATAAGGGTCCCACCTTTACAAAATACGGTACAAAGGAAGATAACGGCAGGGGAGCCATTGATTTTATCTTTGTTTCAAAGGGCGTTAAGGCTGAAAGCTATAAAATTATCCGCAACACCGTTGAGGGTATTTATCCTTCAGATCATTTCCCCATTGTTGCTGATATTTACATCTGATAACAAGGCGTCCCTGAAAGGTGAGCTGTCAACGAAGTTGACTGAGGGGTATAAAAACCAAAAATTTATGAGGATGACCGATGGTTATCCTCTTTTTTTTGCCGCTTATCTAATTTTATCTTAAGCTCTTGACAATAAAAAAATTAGTGATATAATACTTTTAGCACTCTAATGATGAGAGTGCTAAAATACATATTTAGTAAACAAGGAGTAATTAATCATGGGTAAAAAACAGTTTAAAGCAGAATCAAAAAAACTCATGGATATGATGATTAACTCAATCTATACCCATAAGGATATTTTTCTTCGTGAGCTCATTTCCAACGCAAGTGATGCTCTTGATAAGCGCTATTATAATGCAATGGCAAAGGGCGAAACCGGTATGGACAGAGCCGATTATAAAATCTGCCTTGCAATTGATAAGGAAAACAGAACTCTCACCGTTTCCGATAACGGCTGCGGTATGAGTGAAAAGGAGCTTGAAAGCAATCTCGGTACAATTGCAAAAAGCGGCTCACTTGATTTCAAGTCAGGCGTTGAAAAGGGCAGCGAGGTTGAAATCATCGGTCAGTTCGGTGTAGGCTTCTATTCTGCATTTATGGTAAGTGACAAGGTTACAGTTGTGTCTAAGGTGCAGGGCAGTGACGAGGCATTTAAATGGGAGTCTGAGGGCGTTGACGGTTATACTGTATCACCCTGCGAAAAGGATGAAGCAGGTACCGTAATTACTCTGCACATCAAAGAAAGCACCGAGGAAGAGGATTACGATAAGTACCTCGGTCAGTACACAATTCAGCAGATTGTTTCAAAGTATTCCGATTATATCCGCTATCCAATTATGCTCGATATGGAAAGAACCGAGCTTAAAGAAGGTACAGAGGACGAATACGAAACAACGGTTGAAGCAACTCAGCTCAATTCAATGGTACCTCTTTGGAGAAAGAGCAAGAGTGAAATCACTGACGAGGATTATAACAGCTTCTATCAGTCAAAATTTTATGATTATGAGGCACCCTTAAAAACAATTCACTCCAAAACCGAAGGTCAGATTTCCTACGATGCACTTCTCTTTATCCCCAAGCATCCTCCCTTTGATTTTTATTCAAAGGACTTTGAAAAGGGACTTCAGCTTTATACCAACGGCGTTGTAATTATGGAAAAGTGCAAGGAGCTTCTTCCCGATTACTTCTCATTTGTCAAGGGCCTTGTTGATTCCGCTGACCTTACACTTAATATTTCAAGAGAAACTCTTCAGCATGACCACCTTTTAAAGGTTATTGCAAAAAATATTGAAAAGAAAATCAAGTCTGAGCTTGAAAAAATGCTCAGAACAGATAGAGAAAGCTACGAGGAATTCTTTAAGGCTTTCGGTATTCAGCTCAAATACGGCCTTTACAGTGACTACGGCAGAAACAAGGATACACTCAAGGATCTTATCCTTTTTGTTTCCTCAAACGAAAAGAAAATGACCTCACTTTCAGAATATGTTGACCGTATGCCTGAAAGCCAGAGCACAATTTATTTTGCAACAGGGGAGACTGTGGATAAAATCGACCTTCTTCCTCAGGCAGACAGCGTAAAGGCAAAGGGCTTTGAAATTCTTTACTGCACTGACGATGTTGATGAATTTGCAATCCAGATGCTTCACGAGTATAACGGCAAGACCTTCACAAATATCTGTGCAGGAAACCTTGACCTTGATACCGACGAAGAAAAGGAAGAGCTGAAAAAGGAAAATGAGGATGCAAAGGAAATTCTCGACTTTATGAAGGAAAGCATCGGTGATTCGGTCAGCGAGGTAAGGTTTACAAATAAGCTTAAAAATCACCCCGTTTGCCTTACAAGTGAAGGTATGATGAGTCTTGGCATGGAAAAGGTACTTTCCGCAATGCCCGGTGCCGAAATGGGCGGTATGAAAGCTACTGTTGTGCTCGAAATCAACAAAAACCACGCTGTCAGCGAAAAAATCAAGGCTCTTTACGGTGAGGATAAGGAAAAGGTTGCAAAGTATGCAAAAATTCTTTATGCTCAGTCCTGCCTTATTGCAGGCAAATCAATTGAAAATCCCACAGAATATAGCGAGCTCGTTTGTGAGCTTATGTAAAAAAATATGGCTGTCATCCTCGGATGACAGCCTTGTTCTTTATTCAGTTGCCTCATTATTGTTTTTTTCTTCAAGGTCTTTTTCAGCTTCTCTTAATCTTTCAATTTCTTCTCCGGCTGCTTTTTCTGCTGAGCTTTCCATGTTCTTTATGTATTCATCAACCTCGGTTTCCTCTTGCTTCAGCGTGCTTGCAAGGCCGAAAAGCTCACCTGCAATCCATAAGCAGAGAATAACCTGAGGAACACCCATAAACATAAGAATATAGGTATAAACCTCCTCATCAAAAATGTTTTTCGGTATAAAAAGCCAAAGGTTAAGCAGTGTGTGAAGGATAACAATTATTGTTCTTAGCGTAAGCAGTCTCTTTCTTTTTGACTGTTCAATATCAAGAGAAGCAATATTTGTTATAAGCTGAAAATGGAAGTAGATTGTAATAATACCTATTATAAGACCTATCAGTGTCAGATTCCATTGGGCCCCTGTTATTTTCAGCGCCCACTCGATTATGTTCCATATACCCAGTGTAATACCGAAAGGTCTCAGAAGCTGAGCGGACCGTTCTTCTTCTGAAAGTACAGGCAGAACTGAAGCAATCATAAAGTATCCGAGCCAATCGGGCAGAATGTCTATTATCCAGATATTTATACTGAAATATATAAATATATAGCTCAAGGCAATTTTCTTTATGGCTGTTGAAAGCGTTTTAGTCTCCATTTATATCCACCTCCACCGTAAATACATCTGTAAGTTTACCGTCAACATAAACGGCTAATTTGCGGACTGATTTATAGCCTTCCATAAGCATTTTATAATCATATCTGCTGCTTATGTCGATGTCTTCAATTGTTCTGTCCCAGACTTCACCGTCATTTACTGTGTAATTGCTGCTTCCGCTGCCGTCTGTTGAGCTGCTGGAGGAGTTTTCAAAAAGATATATTCTTTTCTCCGGAAATTCTGCTTCAAGGTCAGCGGTGTATTCCATTGCCACGTGCTCAACCTTTTCGTGGTTGTCACCGTCATAGTTATAAATATAGCTTGTTTCAATCAGACAGCCGCTGAAATCAGCATCAAGGTGAACCTTATGGTCATAACCGAATTTTTCGGTGAAAAATGAAATGTTATCTGACTCAATAATGTTATAATCAGTCTGATAAACGCTGGTGACTTTTGTTGTAAGTGTGCCTTTTTCACCCTTCAGAACACTTTCAAAAAGCAGGGGAGCATCCTCCTCCAGCTGTAGTGCCTGTTCAGTGGCGTTATCGGAAAGGTGTTTTTTTGACTTGATTCGTTCTCCCGTTTCCCGTACTACCCAACTGTTGGTTTCTTTGAAAATTTCAATGGGAACAAGCAGTGTATCACCGTAAATGTGGTATTCATTGTCTGCTCCTTCATTTACATCTGCTTCGTCTGTACTGAAAATAAGAACTGCCGAATATTTATTCTCGTCGGTTTTTATAAGGTTAAAAACCGTAAAAGGTCTGCCGCCCTCGGGGATAATTATATCTATTTTCTCGTTGGTCTTGTAATAATCGTGAAGATTCTTGATTATTTCTTCGTGCTTCTCTGTTGGCGAAACCGTAAGAAGCATTATGCCGCTATTATCCATCAGTGCCTTTGCATAGGTATCAATTGCACCCGCAACGGTGGTGCAACGATTTATTCTTGAATGAACAAGTGCCTTCTGATATTCATAATCTGTATTAGGAAAATAGATGTCATTATCTGCAGAAATACCTGCAGATACAAAAAGGCAGGGGACAGAAAGCAGAATTGCAATGCAGACGCTTACAAGGGACATACCCTTAGGATATTTTTTGAATCTTACAATAGCTTCAATTCTTTTTGAAATGTTCTTACCGCCGTTTGAAACTGAGGTTGTGCCGGGCATACGGGCGTATTTTTTGTTGACTTCATTTAAAAGAAGAACACCGTATTCTCTTCTTTCTTCTCCCTGCAGTTTTTCAAGAACTTTTTGGTCGCAAAGCATTTCCATATCGTTACCGATAATGTTAAACACATAATGCATAAAGGGATTACACCAATGCAAACAACGGAGAACACACCAAAAAATATTCTGAAGCGAATCAAAACGCTTAAGATGCATTATTTCGTGCAAAAGCACCTTTTCATCGGTTTCTCTTCCGTATGGCAGAACCAGAACAGGTGATAAAATACCGCATATAAAAGCACTGTTAATACCTTCAACAGAAACAACTTTAATCCTTTTTATCTTGTTTTCGGAAAGTATACGCTGCAAATCACCTTTGTTTTCCAATGATATTTTATTACCTTTTTTTAAAACCAAGCGGAGCTTTATATAAGACAGCAGATAGAAGCACAAACAAGCAATAATACCTATGATATAAATCAAAAACAGAATATCTGTGATGCTTTTTGGTGCTGAGCTGATGTGAGGTATAACGCTATCAGGCTCGGTTGCCGTGAGCGGAAAGGTAAAAGCTGAGCCTAGTCCGCCTTCAACATAGCTTTTAAGCATTTCAAGGTAAATACCGAAGGGCAGAAGCACTAATTTGTCCGCTTTTACGGGTATGAAAATTCTCAGTACAAGCAAAAACCATATTCCGTATTGCCAACGGGCTGAAAGCTTATCCTTAAAAATTGCTTTCATTATAAGTATCAGTCCCGCAACAAGGCTTACGGATATGCTCTGAAGGATAAATTCCCATATATTAACCATATTTATACCTCCATTTCGTCAAGGAGCTTTTTCAGCCTTTCTACCTCACTTTTTGATATGGGCGTTTCTTTTAAAAATGCGGCTATAAGGTCTGAGGTTGCACCCGAATAAACCTTACTTAAAAGCTCTTCTCTTTCGTTTTTTGCACATTCCTCACGGCTTTTTGCCGCAGAATAGGGTGTGCGGCTTCCGCGGTCAATTTTTACAAGACCTTTAGATTCCATACGGTTAAGATAAGTGTAAACCGTGTTTTTACTCCAACCGCTGATTTCCTTGAGTGACTCGGCAATGCTTTTCAGTGCAAAGCTCTCTCCCTTCCAGAGCACCTCCATTACGGACCACTCGGCTTCTGATAATTTCATATATATTTCCTCCTTTCATCCTACAACTGTAGTACAATATTATCTTACACTTGTAGGAAGAAATTGTCAATAGGAAAATAAAAAAAATCAGGTATCTGATCCAAATACCTGATTTTTTGCTGTTAAAAATTGAATTATGCGTTTTCTTCAACGTATCTGATTACATCGCCAACGGTAACGATAGTGTGAATTGCCTTGTTGGGAATTTCAATATCAAATTCGTCTTCAACAGCACATGCAAGCTCGGCAAGTTCAAGGGAGTTGAGACCGAGGTCATTTTTAAGGTCTGTGCTTTCTGTAATCTCAACTTCTGTTTCTCCAACATACTCTGCAAGAAGCTCTTTAAGTGTTTCAATCATTTTAGTTTTCTACCTTTCTGATGATTTTCTTTGTTGTTGTCTTCGGGAATGGTTCATCACGAAGAACAACCTTGTCGATGTGCTTGTAATAAGCAAGCTCTTTGTTGATTTTTGAAATATCCCCATATATATCTTTTTCCGAAGGAGTTTCAATATCCTCTTTCGGGAAAATCTCTGCAACGATTTTATCGTCTTTTCCGTAAACGATAACCTCGTCAACATAGCTTAGTGTATGTACCTTTTCTTCAAGCTCTTCGGCTGAAACATTTTCACCGTTTGAAAGAATGATAAGATTCTTCTTTCTGCCTGTAATGAAAACAAAGCCGTCCTTATCAACATAGCCAAGGTCACCTGTTTTGAACCAGCCGTCCTCAAAGCTTTCCCTTGTGCGTTCCTCGTCATTATAGTAACCGCTTGAAACTGTTGTTCCCTTTGCCCATATTTCGCCGTCAACGGATTTTACCTGGCAGGTATCAACAATCTTACCTACGGAGCCGGGGCGGTGATAATAGTCAAAATTAACGGTGAGAAGGGGAGCGCATTCCGTAAGGCCGTAGCCCTGATAAAGGTTAACGCCAAGGTCCTTGTATTTTTTAATCATATCTTCTTTTAAAGGTGCGCCGCCGCAGATGAATATTCTTAGCTTACCGCCGAAGCCTTCTCGAACCTCTGCAAGAAGCTTGTGGCTTACATCAATACCTAATTTACCAAAAAAGTGGGAAATGGCAAGTCCTTTTTTCAGTTCTTCCTCTTTACCCTTCTTTTTTGCCGTAGCCCATATTTTATCGTAAAGCTTTTCTGCAATCAGGGGCACGATAATCATAATCGTAGGCTGATATTCCTTGATATCCTTCTGCAGATATTTAAGTGAACGGCTGATACAGATTGTAACACCTGCATAAATACCTCCGAAAATTGTAAAGGTACTTTCAAGAGCGTGGTTGAAGGGAAGGACTGACATCAGAACATCTTCACCGCTTTTGTATTTAAGTGAGCCGAGACCGCAGGCAACGTTGTTTGCAATGTTTCTCTGCGTGAGCATAACGCCCTTGCTTTTTCCTGTTGTACCTGAGGTGAAAAGTATTGCTGCAAGCTTATCGGGCTGTACTGCGGGGAAAAATACCTCATCGGTATTTTCGGGCAAATCCTTATCAATGCAGAAATTCGGAAAGTCTTTACCTGAAAGCTCAAGAATAACTTCGGCAGTGTCCTCATATTCTTTATCGAAGAAGAGAAAATCTGCATGGGATTTTTCCATCTGCTGCTTAAGAATTTCACCGTCCAATTCTTTGTCGAGCGGTATAACGGTCATGCCCGCAAACTGAACACCCATATAAGCGGTAATCCATTTATAGGAAGAGGCACCTAAAAGAGCTATGTGACCTTTTGAAAGACCCTTTGAAAGCAGAAATTTACCGAATTCACGGCTGTCGGAAAGAAGGTCGTTATAGCTTTTTGTAAAGGTTTCTTTTTTCTTTTTGAAACGGAAAGCAGTGTTATCCTTATAGAGCTTAGCACTTCTTTCAACAAGCTCAACCAATGAATCCAACTTTTCTTCTTCGTAGAATTCATATCTGCTTTTTTTCACGGGGATCACCTCTTGTCTCAAATGCAACAGTTTATATAAAATGGTTGTAATCATTACATATTCAGGTAAATAGTAACAAATAATTATGAAATAATATTTAATAAACATAAACTTAATATTAATAAAGTATTAATTGTGAAACATAGGTAATAAAAAAGCACGGAATATAGTCAGGTGTCGATTATTCCGTGCTTTTGTTTTATTTTATTTTAAGCTTTTTAACATCGCTGAAAGCCCCGTAGATATTGTTACCGCTTTCGGTTGTTTTAAAGGCTCTTACCTTGAAGTAGTAAGTCTTTGAGGATTTAAGCTTACTGATTGTTGCAACGGTAATGTTTGCTTTGTAATCCTTGAGCTTAATATAAGCTCCTGAGGCTTTGTCTGAGTAGTATACCTGATATCCTGTTTCATTTTTGACATTGCTCCAGGAAAGCTTGGCAGTGCCCTTTACGGAAGATGTAACAGAAAGGGTTACCTTTGCAGGCTTTGTTGAAGTTGTGTATCTGCGACCTGAAGGGGATAAAACTGTTCCGGAGGCGGTTTTTATATAAGGCCTTACGGAAAACTGATAGCTTTTTCCCGGGGTGAGCTTTTTTACCTTGTAGCTTGTGCTGTCAGTTTTTCCAAGCTTTTCCCACACACCGTTAACATTTCTGTAAACTGTGTAGCCTGTGGCACCTTTTACCTTGTTCCACATAAGAGTTATAGAGCTTTCTGTTCGTTTTGCGGTTATTTTATCAACATTTGCAGGTCTTGTTGCAGTCGAGATCTCACAGTAAGCCTTGGAATAAATTTTCTTGCCGTTTTCCCTGATGTACGGATAAATTCTGAAGGTATACTCCTTTCCGGGGGAGAGCTTGTCAATGTTATAAATTCGGTCCTTGGTATTTGCTGCCGTAACCCAGGAGCCGCTCTTGCTGTCATAACGCTTTATTCTGTATCCGTCGGCTTTTTTAACCTTGCTCCAGGTAAGTGTTATGCTTTTAAGTGTCTGTGTGGCTGCCGCTTCCTTAGGAGAGCTGAGCGTCAGCTTTGAGCCGTGGGTGTAGGTGTGCTTTTCTGAGCTTGAAGAGCATCGTATGCAATCGTATTTATAAACTGCTGCAGATGAGTAGCTTGCAGGTGAAATCAAATGTTTATCATCAATGACTTTTTCTGTGTATAAATGCCCGGGTGATGATATATTACTTGATTTGACAAGCACCTGAGAGCAGACTGCACATCTGATGGAGGCTGTTTTACCGTCTTTTTTGCATGTGGGAGTAACAGCGTTTGTGTAAACGGGCGTGTGCTCACCTGAAGCAGCTATCATCTCCTGATTTTTAAACACGGTATTGCATACGGTGCAGTGATAACCGTTGGTAAGTCCTGCGTTAAGACAAGTAGGTTTAACACCCTGAGCTTCAAAAACAGCATGACGGCTTTCCTTTTCGTTATAAATATCAATCAGCTTCTGAATTCCCGCCATATCACGTGGAGAAGAAAATATCTTGTCAAAGTTAGTGGATTTGCCTGCGTTGTAATGCTTGGATATAAAGTCATCAAAATCAAAAAGCTTGTTTAGCTTTTTATCGGAGCAGAAGGAGTAATCTGTATAAAGTGCAGTACGGTTTGTAAGAGCCGTATAAATTGCCTGAGCGGAAATATATCCCGTTAGGGGATTCGGATGCTTATCGTCACCCTTTGTTGTATTTGTTTTTTTATCGTAATAGATATTATCTTTTATGAAACTGCATCTGTTGTAGCTCATTATTCCGCCCGGAACCTTAACTGCTCCGGTATAAATGTCGTATATCATTCTGCCCCAGTCAATCATTCTGATACCCTCCTGTCTGAGGGAGTCAAAGCAGTTGTAAGTGGCATCTCTGTCCCAGTCATATATAATCGCATGGCAGGAATAGAAAAACTCTGTTTTTTCAGGGAAAAGAGCCATAATCTTTCTGCAGTGTTCAAGAAGCTTGCCGTTGTTTATGTTGCCGGCTTCAGAAAGAATAACGTAATCAACCTTGTTGAGTATGTCGGGGCTGATTTTTGAAAGGTGGTGGGTGTAAATGTAATCAAGGGATTTGCCTGAATAAGTGTGGTCAATAACATTTGCTTCTTCACCGAAGGATTTTATGATGCGGTAAAGATATCCCGTATCTTTTTTACCGTTATCGCCGTAAATTACGCAGTTGCCGTAATAAAGGTGAGAGTTGCCCACAATGAAAATAGTTTTTCCGTTAAGAGAAACAATGGGTGACTCCGCAGAGCCTTCGGGAACGGCAGGGGAATGCAGGGTTGTGCTTTCATTTTCAGCGGAGCTTTCCTCAACGGTGGTGCTTTCGGGAACAGACGGCTTTAATCCGTCTGTAGCAAAAACTGCTGAGCTGAATAACAGTACGGATGCGGTTAATATTAAAAACGTAATATATAAAAGCTTTTTCATTCTGTTTTTTTCAGAGCAATCCGGTTTTCGGGTTGCTCTTTTTTCCTTTCCTGAATGTTTATATAAAAAATCTGAAATCAAAATAGTAAAACCTGCCTTTTATTATACTATAAAAGGCAGGTTAAGACAAGTGTCAGTTATATTAAAAAATCAACGGATTTCATTTTATAAATAGTGCAGTTTTTTTGAAAAAAGCTTATATGTGATCCTCGTATCTTTCGGCTGTGATAATTCCGTCGTTTATATGCAATTTACATATTCTTGCATTTCTTGCATCAAAAGCATTCAGCTTGTCACCGTAGTCTCTGGCGTGGTAAACTGCATACCACTGACCGTCTTCTTTTATCATGGAATGGTGCCCTGTTCCTTCTTCAAATTCATTAGCCTTTAAAACGGGATGGTATGTATTTTCATCGGGGTATTTTTCAAACTTTATTTTTGTAAGGTCGGTTTCGTCGGATTTTGCCCTTGCATAGCCGATATAGTAGGTGGGCTGTTCAAAGCAATTGCCCGAGTACATAAGATAGTGCCAGTCACCTTCCCTGAAATAGAATGCACCTTCAATTGTATGCCAATGCTGACCTTTTTTATATCTGTCCTTACGGTAAATATCCTCGTCAAGAGTGGGTTCAAGAGCAAGCACAGGCTTTCCTTCAGGGGTAAAGGGATCGACCATTCTGTCAACATAAATGCAGGTTCCTATGCGTTCTCCTTCAAATTTGTTTGAAGAATAAAAAAGGAAAAGACCGTTTTCATTTTTTACTATGTGAGAATCTATGGAGAAAGGATGAAGTATCTGTTTTGTGCCTGTAAAGGGACCGAGGGGACTGTCAGAAACGGAAACATGCATAGCACCTCTGTGGCCGCCCTTATCAGGGGTGTCATTATATATCTCAATTGAGTTGTACATATAAAATCTTCCGTCAAGTTCAATTACACTGGGTGCCCAGAAGGAATCGTGACCGGGCATAGTCATTACAACACCGTAATACTCCCAACCGTCAAAAAGACTGTCCGAATGGTATGCATAAACACCGTCATGGCCGGTTACATAAATATAATATCTGCCGTCGCTTTTGAGTATGTAGGGGTCAGCCTGACCCTGATAATGGTTTTTATCAATTTTTAAAAGATGCATTATATTTTCTCCTTTTACGATATAGGATGATTATATAACGTAAAAGCTGATATTGCAATAGTAAAAATTTATTAATAAAATAAACCTTGACTCTGTCTCAATAATATGTATAATATAAACAGATACATTTGAAGTTGTGGAGGAAAATTTTATGGGTAACAATATTTTCAGCTCTTGTGAATGCATTTGCCATAAGAATTTTTGGCTTATGAAGATTATGTATAAGGCACTCGGATTTTTCTGGGAGCTTTTAGGAATAGGCCTTTCCTGCGATTGTGGTGCAGAACATTATTAATGTAGATCTATAAACATACGGGACTGTTGTATTTTATGCAGCAGTCTCTTTTTTTATAAAAATATTTTATCAATGCTGTTGAATGATTAAAGGCTTTGTGATATACTTAAAATGGATTTTTATAACAAAGGAGAATAAAGCTATGGATAATTTACAACTCATTAAAGAACAGATATGCGATGTCTGCCATAAAATGTGGCAGCTCGGCTGGGTTGCTGCCAATGACGGAAATGTCAGTGCAAAGCTTCCCGACGGCAGAGTTATTGCAACACCCACAGGCATCAGCAAATCCTTTATCACACCTGAAAAGCTTGTTATTCTTGATAAGGACGGAAATATTCTTGAAGCTCAGGATGGCTACCGTCCTTCAAGTGAAATCAAAATGCACCTTCGTTGCTACGATAAAAGAGAGGATGTATTCAGTGTAATTCACGCACATCCTCCGGGAGCTACAGGCTTTGCGGTGGCTCATAAGCCTATGGATATGTACAATATGATTGAGGATGTTGCCGCAATCGGATCCGTTCCTCTTACACCCTACGGCACTCCCTCAACCTCTGAGGTGCCTGATGCAATTGAGCCTTACCTTGAAAATCATGACGTAATGCTTCTTGAAAATCACGGTGCTCTTGCCGTTGGCAGTGATGTTATTACTGCTTTTTACAGAATGGAAAGTCTTGAGCTCTGGGCAAAAATCACTATCAATGCCGTAATTCTCGGCGGCAGCTGTGATATTAATAATGAAAACGTTCAGAAGCTTATTGACCTTCGCAGCTATTACAGAATCACGGGCAGACATCCGGGCCACAAGGTGTTTAATCCTGATGATGAGCTTTTACATAAAAAGGACTGAGAGGTGTAATTATGCTTAAAGGTATTTCCCCTGTAATTTCACCTGAGCTTTTAAAGACTCTTGCTGAAATGGGTCACGGTGATGAGCTTGTTATTGCTGACGGCAATTTTCCTTGCCACAGCGTGGGTAAAAATTCAATTGTTATCCGTGCAGACGGTCACGGCGTGCCTGAAATTCTTGATGCTGTGCTTGAGCTTATTCCCCTTGATACATATACGGAAAAACCCGTTGCTCTTATGGAGGTTGTAAAGGGTGACACCTGCGGTACGCCCGCAATATGGAGCACCTATGAGGAGCTTCTTACTAAGCATGAGCCTTCTCATCACGCAATTGAATATACTGAACGCTTTGCTTTTTATGAAAGAGCAAAGGGCGCTTACCTTATAATTGCAACGGGAGAAAAGGCAATTTATGCTAACATTCTTCTTAAAAAGGGTGTGGTGAAATGAAAACAGTTTTAGCCTTTGATTTCGGAGCATCAACGGGCAGAGCAATAAAAGCGACCTTTGACGGAGAAAAAATAAGCTATGAAGAAATTCACCGCTTTGAAAATATTCCCAAAACCGTTAACGGATATATTTGTCACGATGTTGATATGATTCTGGCTGAAATAAAAACAGCAATTGAAAAGGCAGGCAAAATCGATTCCCTTGCTTTTGATACGTGGGGCGTTGATTATGTACTTCTGGATAAAGAAGGAAAAATAATCCACGAGCCCTGTCACTACCGTGATGAAAGAACAAAAAACGCTCTCGAAAAAGCTAAGGAAAAGCTCAGCCTCAGGGATATTTATGCCGAAACGGGTAACCAGATAATGAACATCAACACTCTTTTTCAGCTTATCAGTGATGATAACAGGGAAAAAGCAGATAAGCTTCTGTTTATGCCTGATTTATTCGCATATCTTCTCACAGGTGAAAAGGTTTGTGAAATTACAATTGCCTCCACTTCACAGATGCTTTCTATGAAGGATAAAAAATGGAGCAAAAAGGTTCTTGGAGCCTTTGGTATAAAAGAAGAACTGTTCCCTGAATTTAAAAGCAGTGCAACGGTAAACGGAACATATAACGGTATACCTGTTATCAGCGTTGCAGGTCACGATACACAGTGTGCTGTTGCCGCAATGCCGACGAAAAGTGAAAATGCCGCCTTTCTTTCCTGCGGAACATGGTCTCTTATCGGCTGTGAGCTTGACGAGCCTGTTATGACAGAGCAAAGTAACGCCCTTGAGCTTTCAAATGAAATGGGAGCCAACGGGAAAATCAATTTCCTTAAAAATATCAGCGGTCTGTGGCTTATTCAGGAAACAAGACGCAACCTTGCCGAAACGGACAGGAAGTATTCCTATAACGAGCTTGAAATGCTGGCAAGGGAAAGCGAAAGCTTCAGAAGCTTCATTGACCCTGATGACCCGTCACTTTCTGCTCACGGCAATCTGCCCGATAAAATCAGGGATTACTGCCGCAGAACGAATCAGCCCGTTCCTGAAACAGTCGGTCAGCTTGTAAGGTGCATTTATGAAAGCCTTGCAATGAAATACCGCCTTGCACTC
>JAXJQQ010000015.1:0-3813 GCA_036311065.1 Acutalibacteraceae bacterium
CGCCGTGCATCAATCAGATATAAGAACGGACCTAAGGATAAGGCACAGCTTGTGCACACACTTAACGGTTCAGGTGTTGCAATCGGCAGAACAACAGCTGCAATTCTTGAAAATTATCAGAATGCTGACGGCACCGTTACAATTCCTGAAGCACTCGTACCCTATATGGGAACTGATATTATTAAGTAAGAAAAATCCCCGATGCAGATGCATCGGGGATTTTCAGTAGTCAGAAGTAAGTAGCAAAGGAACCACAAAAGTCTCAACTTCCATACTTTTCCTTTATGAAAAGTCTCATTTTTAACATTGCAATTCTTTCATTTATAGATTATGATAGTATTACAATAAAACAAAGGAGAGTAAAAATGAAACCTTTTTTAGGCTATGACCTGACAGAAAACAAAAAGAATGAAAATTATCACGGTGAGGAATTGCTGAAGGTAAAAACAACCGAGGCACAGAAAGCATCCTTTGAAAATGCCGTAGACGATAACTTAGAGCTTGTTGATAAGGCAAAAATGCCCTTACTCTTCAGAATAGCAGAGGGTATTTGCGGTTTTGTGGGATTATTGTTGGCGTCCTGTATTTTCAATGTTTGGGGCGAAGATGATAATATGACCTTTGCCCGTATGTACGAAACCGTACCTTGGATTTTCTGGGTAAGCGGAGGACTTGTTGTAATTTATATCGCTTTAAAGCTTATCGGCAATAAAAAGGCAAAAGAGGTGCTTGAAAGTGATGAGGGCAACCTTAAAAAGAATCGTCTTGATTCTGCTGTTAACAGGATTTATGCTGAGTTGGGTGTTCCCGATTCCACAGCGGAAACGGATATACTTTCCTTCGGTTATAAAATCAAAAACGGTGAGATTAAAGCCAAAAGCAGAGGCTTTGAGCTCACCCCCTACAACAACCTTATTTACAGAGTTTTTTCCGATGGAAGCAGCCTTTGCCTTGTGAATATGGACGGCCGCTTTGAAATGCCTCTTTCCGACATAAAAGGTATTAAGACTGTGAAGGAACATATCACCCTCAGCGATTGGAACAAGGATACGCCTTGCAGAAAGGGAGAATACAAGCAGTATAAGATAACCGTTGACGATAAGGACCTGGTGCATATCAGGAAATATCATATTCTTGAGTTCACCCACGGCGGTGAAGAATGGGGCATATACTTCCCCTGCTATGAATTATCCGTTTTTGAAAAGGTAACGGGTATGAAGGCTGAAGAATAAAACAAAAAAGCAGATGATTCAACGAATCATCTGCTTTTTATATTTTAACTGAAAATCAGCACAATACCGATAATGCCGATTATAAATGTAATACTGTATCTTTCAAGGTATGCACCCACGAAGCAGATTGCTGCACCGGGGGCATAAATTATTTTCTGCAGGATGTTACCCTTTTTGTAAACCTTTTCAAGCATATTCATAGCGTCCTCAATAAGGGGGAAGCTGTTGCAGAAAAGGGAAAATGCAAACCATACTGAAACGGACGAAAGGATTGTTGCCGCAAGTGAGCTCGCACCGATAACTGAGGGGAAAATAAGAAGGGAGAAAATACCCACACAGTTAAGGAAAAGGGGCACAAAGCAAAGAGCAAAGGAGCCCTGAGCCTTTTCGGTGAATTCGTGCTCAACATGACCGCTGAGCTCGTCATCACGAAGGTAGCGGTTATCCTCAACCACGGTTTTTGTTCTTCTGAGAACTGTCTGCTCCCACATCGCCCTGACATAAGCACCGGGGAAGGTGAGGTATCTTATAAGGCAGTAAATAAATGTCATGCGATGTCGCCTCCTTTATCAGAAAGTACTTCCTCAATGGTGATTTTCTTTGCCTTGTACTGCTCAACAAGGTCGCTTATTTCATAGCCGTTATTCTGAAGAATAGTTTTCATTTCCTTGTAAATATCCTTGTTACCGTTGTAAAGGCCGATAAGGGCATAAAGGTTGCACTGAGCAACATTATATGAGCCGGCAGACATAAATGCCTTCATTTCATCAAGGGCAAGAGCACCTTCACCCTGAAGAAGATATGCAACTGCATAAATCTGTCTGTAGCTTACATCGTTCTGGTAAGCGTTTGCGGCAGCCATTTTTGCAATTTCAAGCATTTTTTCCGGCTCCGGAGTTTCAAGGTAACGGAAGCAGGAGGCATAAGCAATATAAGCGTTAGAATCCTGCTTATTGATTTTCATAAGACGGTTAAAGCATTTTTCAGCAAGCGCAATATCACCGGACTGTGCCGCAACAGAGCACAGTGTGGGAAGGTATACCCATTCACCGCCGCCGCTGTGCTTTTTATCCATTTCAAGAAGAGTGTAAAGTCTTTCTTCAAGAGAATTGCCCTTGAGTCTCATAATTTCGTATGAGAAAAAGTCAATGAAAAGGTCGGAATAAATTCTGTTGCCCTCTTCGTCGGTTTCCTCTCTGAGTGCATCAAGCTGAGCAGTAACTTCAACCGAGTCGAAGTCCTCACCTGAAAATGCGGGAGAAACAATTTCTGATACTGCATAATATGTAGCGGTATTAAGTGCTGTTTCTTCAACTATTTTCTTATATTTATTATTCCAGGGCATTTTAAGGTCAGTTTCGGAATAATACTGCTCAATGAGCTTTACGGCATCGGACATATAGCCTGTTGCAGTATAGTCATCAATAAGATTTCTGACTGCCTTCATTGAAACATTATCGCCCTCAATTGATGAAAGGTAGTAATAGTAATTCTGAATAGCTGACATACGCTTACCTTCACTGTGGCTTGCATAGCCTTCAAGAAGGTACATATTGCCGTCAACAGCGGTGATTGAAGCAAAAGCTGTGGCAATGAATACTGCAATCATAATAATAAGCATAAATATGCCGCTTTTTCTTATTGGGTAACGCTTCATAAAGCTACGGCAGGATTCACAGTAAGCATAATCCTCACCGTATTCGGTTGCCTTGGGATTTTCACCGCAGCACTCACACATTTCGGGCTTTTCTTCTTCGTCGGAATACTCTTCAATATCCGAAAGCTCCTGAATAAGTTCTCCCTGTTCAGCTTTTACGGTAGCTTCGTCAAGCTCCTTCTGGAACATATCCTTAAGCTCCTCAAGCTCCTCGTAAAGCTCTTGCTGAGTCTGAGCCTCTGCTGTTTCTTCGGCAGAAGCAATATTTTCATCGGTTACCTCTTCGGGCAAAAGTTCTTTTTCTTTTTCGTCCAAAGTTAACGCCTCCTTTTTGGGTTAATATATTTATTCTATCACTGTTTTATGTAAAATGCAATAATTAATTGTATAACAGACAGCTTTGATGAACTTTAAACGGCATTAAGCAATCAGGCTCAGTCTGCTGTCTGCGGACAAAGAGATGGAGACACATCGTTTGATGTGCCTCCATCAGGCTGAATATTATCAGTCGTTATTTTCTTCTTCAATCTTATCTATAATTTCCTGGGGAACTGCTTCACCGTGCTTAACAAACATAATAAGGATAATAGCAAGTGCAAACATTATCGGGCTGTAATAGAACAGTGACATGTAAGTTCCTGCGAACATTCTGATAAAGCCGTAAACGATGGGAGAAGCAATCTGTGCTGAGAATGTAGCTGTGTAGTAGTAGCCTGTGAATGTACCAACCTTTTCAACACCGCCGATTTCAAGAACAAGGGGAAGTGTGTTAACGGTGATGAACATATTAGCTGCACCGCCAAGAATAAGAACGGGGTAAATGAGAACACGAAGAATCTTTGTAACGCTGTTAACTGTGTCAACAATTGCACCGAGAGCTACTTCGAAGTTGCCTTTTTCTGTTCCGAGAACACTTACAGCTAC
>JAXJQQ010000016.1:0-21449 GCA_036311065.1 Acutalibacteraceae bacterium
GTATAACATCACTCAGTCAAGTGACCTTCTTGCTCAGCGTATCCGCGCTGCATATATGCAGGGTGACGACTCAGACTTACAGATACTCTTAGGTGCTGACTCTCTCGCTTCATTCCTGACACGCCTTGAAATGATGAAAAGAACATCTGAAAACGATAAAAGAGTTATTGACGATTTCAAAAAGCAGGTAACAAGCCTTAAAAAAGCTAAGGTAAAGCTTGAAGATGACAAGAAGGAAGTTGACGCAAAAAAGGCTGAAAAGGTTGAAAAGAAATCAGACCTTGTAACAAAAAAAGCCGAATATCAGAAAACCGTTAACTCCCTTGAAGGTCAGTATGTTGAAATTGAAAAATACATTGCCGACCTTGATAAATCAAGTGCTGCTTATCAGCAGTATATCAAAGAGCTTCAGCAGGAAAAGGCTGAGGCTGACGCAGAAATCGACAGAATTCTTAGCGAATATTATGCCACAAGTCACGCCACAACGCTTCCTGCTGCAAATCAGGACCCCTCTGCACCCGGTGCTCAGGGAGGTTCACAGGGCGGCTCAGCAGGTCCGGGTTATGTTTCCGGTGAAAGCTGGGCATGGCCTTTAGGCAGTCAGTCCTGCTATATCAGCAGTCCCTACGGTTACAGAAGTGCATCAATTTCAGGTTGGTCCTTCCACGGCGGTGTTGATATTTCAGGCGGTGGCTTTTACGGCAAGGCTATTTATGCCACAAGAAGCGGCAGAGTAATTACCGCCGTAACAAGCGACAGAGGCTACGGCATATATGTTATGATTGACCACGGTGACGGCTATTCAAGCCTTTATGCTCATATGTCAGCCCGTTATGTTTCAACGGGCGACACCGTGCAGAAGGGTCAGATGATAGGCCGTGCAGGCTCAACGGGTAACTCAACAGGTCCTCACCTTCATTTTGAAGTACGCCATTACGGTGAAAAGAAAGACCCGATGAAGTACGTAAGAAAGCCGTAAACAAAGGAATTTTAAGAGGGATAGAATTCTATCCCTCTGCTTGTGTTTATAAGAGTCTCGAACAGGATTTGTAAATCTTGTCGGAATGGGGGATAATATGAACAGAAAAGTTTCACTTGGTATAGTTATAGGTCTTATTATTCTTGCTGTTGCCGCATCCTCAGCAGTTTCAGTGGGTGTTATGGCAGGAGAGTATAACCGTATTCTTGAAGGTATACCCGAAAAGCTTGAAAGGTACGAAATTCTTGATGAGCTTGACGATATTATCAACAAGAATTACTACGGCAAGTCCGAACAGGAAAACCTTGAACAGGCTATTGCTCAGGGCTATGTTGAAGGCCTCGGTGACGGTAGCTCCGTTTATATGACGGCTGAAAAATATATGGATTACCTTTCGGAAAACAGCGGTAATATGCTTGGTATAGGTATTGAATATATTAAAAATTCTCAGGGCTATATTGAAATTACAGCCGTTCAGCCCGCTTCTCCCGCAAAAAGTGCAGGGCTTAAAAAGGGTGATACAATTATTGCCTTTGACGGTATTATGATTGATGCCGAAAACTATGAGGAAATGGAAGAAAAGCTCATAGGTGATAAGCTTACAAGTGTCAATATAATTTATAAAAGAGGGGATACGGAAACCGCTGTCAGTGTTGTAAAGGGATATGAGGCTTCCTCTGTTATCACCGGTGTTTACGAAAATGTGGGATATATTGAAATTACGGATTTTTACCCCGGAACAACAGCTCAGCTTAAATCAGCCGTTGATAAGTTCACTTCTTCCGGCATTACAACTATGATTATTGACCTTAGAAAAAATCGCAGCGATAATTATGATGTTGCAATGGAATGTCTTGATATTTTCGTTCCCATGTCATATAGCGACAAGCCTGCTGCCAGTGTGCTTGATGAAAACGGCAGCGTTGTTAAAACTTATGCAACAACAAGCGGTGAGGTCAATGCCCGTATTGGTGTGCTCACATCAAAAAAGACAAGGCAGGCTGCAGAGCTTTTTGCCTGCAACCTGAGAGACTTCGGCAAGGGTGAGATTTTTGCCGTAAGCACAACGGGAGGCTCAGCCCTCGTTCAGCA
This sequence comes from Acutalibacteraceae bacterium, assembly GCA_036311065.1. Taxonomy (GTDB): domain Bacteria; phylum Bacillota; class Clostridia; order Oscillospirales; family Acutalibacteraceae; genus UBA6857. The sequence goes on from JAXJQQ010000016.1 coordinate 2,072, forward strand.
GGTTTTTGAGCTTTCCTCGGGCAGTGCAGTGCTTCTTACAACGGGTAAGGTTATGCCTTATATAAGTGAAAGCTTTGACGGTAAGGGCATAGCACCCGATTATGTTCTTGAATCCTCCGCCTCGGCAGAGGATTTCAGTCAGGACAGTCAGTTCTTATATGCAGTATCAATGCTCGGCTCAACACAGATATCCTGACGAAAGGAGCGGTATTTATGAATATAAAGGTTTCGGTTATTGTTGCTGTTCATAACGGCGGTCAGGTGCTCAAGGATACTCTTGATGCGATTGAAAATCAGACGCTTAAAGAAATTGAAGTTATTATGCTTGATGCCGCTTCAACTGATTCTACTGCTGAAATTATGAAAAGCTACCTTTCAGATAAGCGTTTCAGCTATGTTTACCGTAGCAGTGAAAGCATTTCCGAAGCAAGAAATGAAGGTATAGAAAAAGCTGCAGGTAAATATGTTGCCTTCGGTGATGTGAATGTTATATTCACAAATAATTTTCTTGAGGAAACCTATCTTTGTGCCGAAAAAGAAAAGGCACAGCTTTGTGTTGCTCCCATGGCTTCATCAGACGTTTACGGTAAGCACGAATTCACTTCATCAGGTATTCTTTCAAGAAGAAAAAGGACAAGTAAGTTTGATACGGATCTTATCTGGAACCCTGCCGTTACAAACAAGCTTTTTTTAAGAAAAAGCATTTTAAACCGTAATCACAGCTTTAAGGCGTTCGGTAAAGCAAGGGAAGCCGCCTTCACAATTCCCTTTGCCTTTGACAGTGATGTTATTGCCTGCTCCAATAAGGGTGCGGCAAGCTATGTTATTCCCGTGCATAATGAGGGTGTTTCTGCTTTTCCTATTGAACATTACATTGAAGCCTATGAATTTATTATTTCCCGTGCTGAGGAGGCTTTCAGCAAAGCTATAAATAAAAGCAGCTCAGAGTTCGACCGTAAGGAATTAAAAAAGCTTATGGTCTGTTATATCGACCAGGTTTACCATAAAGAGGTTACTGTTCTGCTTTACAGCTATTACCGCCATTTCTGGAGCCTCAGTGATGAGGAAATAAAGAAATATGCGGATATTATAAACGGTCTTACCGATAAGCTTTCAAAGTCAGGCTTTTCAGCACTTAAAAAGAAAAACAAGGATATTTTTTATTCTGACAGGCTTCTTTCTTCCAAAAAAGAAATGGCAGAAAATCCGAAGGTTACCGTTTGTATCGGTAAGCACGGCAAAAATTCTCAGCCTGAAGACAGACTTCATATTCAGGTGCAGTCCGTTTTCAGCCAGACTATGCCTTCCTTTGAGCTGCTTGTGGACTCACGGCTTAAAGACAGTTTTCCCGAAGAATGGAAGGATAAAGAAAATGTCAGCTTTATAGAATGTGAAAGCCTGGGTGAGTTCAAGGATACTGCCCTTAACAGTGCAAAAACGGACTACATTATGTTTCAGGACGGTTTTGCAAGGCTCAATCCTAAAATCCTGATGCGCCATTACACCGTTCTTGAGGACAGAGAAAAGTACGGCTTTACAACCTCACCGCTTACAAGGTTTGACGGTGAAAAAACAACAGAGTATTCATTCTCTGAATTGAGCTTCTATTCAGATATAAAGCAGACAAGGGTTAAAGAGGATAATTCATATTTTGCCCTTGACCTTTTCTTCTGCAACAAGCTTTTCAGAACGGAGCACCTTAAGGGTATACGCTTTGATTTTTCTGATAACACAATAATGGATATGTACAACCTTTATAAGCATTGCCGCTTTAAAAAGCTGTCTCACAGGGGTGCATATCTACCCTTTACCGAGGAGGAGGCAATCCGTTATCTGATGACGGAAAAGCACCTTATGCCTGCTTCCTGCGGTATGATTTACAAGCATTACAGGTCAATGCTTTTCAGGAATGTAAAAATGAAAAAATATAAAAATGCTTTTATAAATATTCTTAAAAAGGTTAAAAGAGTTGCGGTGAATTATATTACCAAAGCAATTACCGGTTATTACCGCAAAAAGCCCTTGCAGAACAGAGTGTTTTTCTATTCAATAAGAGCGAACGGCAAGCTTCTTGAAAATATCGATTTTGTATATCAGAACAGTAATTGTGAAAAGGTAGTTTTTGCAAAAATGCTGCCCCATTCCTTCAAACAGATTGCCCTTGTCAGAAAATATATGCTCACAAGCAAGGTAATTGTAACCGATGACTATATGAAGTACTTGCGTGAAGTGAGACTCAGAGACGGCCAGAAGGTTGTTCAGCTCTGGCACGCAGGCGGTGCCTTCAAGCGCTTCGGTCTTGATGCACCCTCACGCCTTACGAGACTTGAGGAATATAAAACCCACTCACAGTACAGTGATGTTCTTGTTACAAGTGACTATGTAAGGCAGTTTTATGCTCATGCCTTCGGTATAGATATTGATGTGGTCAAAGCTATCGGCTCACCCAGAACCGATGCTATTCTGGATGAAGAAAAGCTTCAGGTAAAGCGTGAAGCCATTTGCACAAAGCATCCCCTTTTAAAGGATAAAAAGGTTTATGTGTACCTGCCTACCTTCAGGGAATTTGAAGGTGCACCTATGGCTCTTGATACCAAAATTAATTGGGAAAAGCTCAACGATGAGCTTTCCGACGATGAGGTTTTTGTTGTTTCCCGTCATCCTGTTATGAAGGAGGAGTTTTTTAAAGGAGCCTTCTATTCAAGGGTAAAGGACTATACAAGTGACCCTACTCCTGAGCTTCTGGCGATTGCAGATGTTGTTATTACCGACTATTCATCAATTATCTTTGATGCTTCCCTTATCGGAAAATCTATGCTTTTTTATTGCCCCGACTACGGCAATTATGAAAGAGATTTTTATCTTGATTACGATAAGGACCTGCCCGGTGAAATTATCAGCAATCCTGATGAGCTTCTCACGGCACTGAGAAGGGCCCATGATGTCAGCTCAAAGGAAAAGGTCAGTGCATTCAAAGATAAATATATGGGCGCCTGCGACGGAAATTCTACCGAACGGGCAGTTGAGCTTATAGAGTCTTATATTAAAAATTAAAAACATTTTTTAACAAAAATCCGTCTTTGAAACAGTAAGACGGATTTTTGTTTTTAGCCTCATTTTTCCGTTCATAATGTTTGTGTCAATGCACAAATTAAATGTGCTGAAACACGGAGGTGAAAAAATGTTCAAGGCTATAAAATTTTTAAAATACAGCTTGTTCAGTATTACTTTATGCTTTCTTATGCTTATTATTTATTCTTTTTATACCGTTCCTGATGAGCTTTACTCTTTGGCTGATGAGGAAATAAGAGTAAACGATTTTTATACCGTTTCATATTCCGAAAGTGAAGCCTCAAAGCTCAGGCAGGGCAGCAAGCAAGGCAATTATACTGTTGAAATAAAGCTCTTCAATGCCATACCCATAAAAAATTCCTTGCTTACGGTGAGTGACCGTAAATATGTTGCAATTTCGGGGCAGATAATAGGGCTAAGGCTTTTTACCGACGGAGTGCTGATTGTGGGCATAGATTCTGTTGAAACGTCTGACGGTACCGTAAGCCCCGGAGAAGAAGCAGGTCTTAGAAAAGGGGATATAATCTGCAGTATAAACGGAATAGCAACACTTAGCTCTGCAGGTGTGAATGACCTGATTTCACAAAGTGAGGGCAGGGTGCTTGAGGTTGAATATGTACGGGATTCAAAGCGGTTAAAAACTCAATTGACCCCTGCTCTTTCCTTATCGGAGCAGAAATACAGAGGCGGTATGTGGGTGCGCGACAGTGCGGCCGGCATAGGCACTATGACATTTTACGATAAGAGTACGGGAGAGTTTGCCGCTCTCGGCCACGCAGTGTGTGATATTGACACCGGTGAGATTTTACCCTTATCAAACGGTGATATAGTATCCGCAGGCATAACTAATTGCACAAAGGGTAAAAGCGGTAAGGCAGGGGAGTTGTGCGGAGCCTTCACAAGCGATACCATCGGTGAGCTTTACAAAAATACCCAAAGAGGAATTTTCGGAGTATTACAAAACACGGCATCGGTTTTCTGTGCCGATGAGGTGCCCGTTGCAACTCAATCAGAGATAAAAAAGGGATCGGCACAGATTATTTCAACAGTGGATTCTACAGGCCCTCAATATTATGATATAGAAATCACCAAAATATCAGATCAGGACAGTGAATATAAAAATATGGTAATAAAGGTAACTGACGCTGAGCTTATTGAAAAAACAGGCGGAATTGTTCAGGGTATGAGCGGCAGCCCGATTGTGCAGGACGGTAAGCTGGTAGGTGCCGTCACCCATGTTCTTGTGAACGACCCTTCAAGGGGGTACGGGATTTTTATTGAAAATATGCTTGAAGCGGCGGCTTAGCAGGCAGCAATCAGCAAAGAAAAATGTCGGCTGTTTCCGCCGACATTTTATTTTTTATTCAATTCCTTTAAGAGCTTCAAGCTCTTTTTTGTCAACTCTTATCTGTGAATCCTTGATAACGTTAACCTTTTTGCGGCTTACAACAATGGGTGCCGCATCAGGCTTTTTATCAAGAGAAACTTTGAGCATACCCGTAAGAAGGTTGAAGTCAACAACAGTGCCGCGACCTTCCTCCGTGTCAACGATTGCACCGTTTTTAGGTGTAACTCTCAGAAGATGCTCGTAAGCCTCCTGCTCGTATTTAAGACAGCACATAAGTCTTCCGCAGGTTCCGCTGATTTTAACGGGGGAGAGGGAAAGACTCTGCTCCTTTGCCATTTTGATTGAAACGGGCTGGAAGTCACCAAGGAAGGTATTGCAGCAGAAGGGTCTGCCGCATATGCCGAGACCGCCAACCTTTTTGCTTTCATCTCTTACACCAATCTGACGAAGCTCAATACGGGTACGGAAAACGGAGGCAAGGTCCTTTACAAGCTCTCTGAAATCCACTCTGCCGTCAGCGGTAAAATAGAAAAGAATCTTATTTCTGTCAAAGGTGTATTCAACATCAACAAGCTTCATATCAAGCTTGTGCTCATTGATTTTTTTCAGGCAGATATCAAAAGCTTCCTTTTCTTTTTCTTTGTTTTCCTTAACTGTATTAAGGTCTGCCTCAGTGGCAAATCTTATAACGGGTTTGAGTGCTGAGGGGATTTCCTCTTCGGGAATCTCTCTGTTAGCTATTGTAACCTCACCGCATTCAAGGCCTCTTGCTGTTTCAACAATAACCTTGTCTCCATTTTTAAAATTCTTGCCCTGAGGGTCAAAGTGGTAGTTTTTACCAACTTCCTTAAATCTGACGGAAATAACTTCTGCCATTTATATCATCCTTTCCGGAGTAAATTCTTTATTAATCAGTGTGATTTTATATCGTAGAGTATGGCTGAAAGCCTTGTTATTGAAAGATTGTGGTTTGCATTCATGCTGACCGTATCGTAAAGCTCCTGCACCGACATAAGAAGGGATACAGCTTTTTTCTGTGTCAGACCCGATGCAATTTTTCTTGCAGTTTCCTCGCAGTCGGAAATCAGCTCCTTGCCTCCGCTCTGAATTATTACCGCATCACGGATAATGGGTATCATTGCTGAAAGCACGGCTTTGAAAAGGGGCTTATCCTTCATAAAAACTGCAGTTTTCTGCAAAAAGTAAAACTCGCTTGAGCTTATGAAAATATTAAGCAGCTCATTGGCAAGCTCCTTGCCCTTTTCTTCGGCAGGATCAGCAGACTTTGTATATTCCTCCTCACCAAGGGAATATGCAGTGGCTCTTGAAACAATGGTTTCAAGAAAAGCTGACCTTGATGGGCAGGTGAGTATAAACAGAATATATTTTGAAGGCTCCTCCAGAATTTTCAAAAGTGCATTCTGTGCCTGAGTGTTCATATACTGAGCCTCACGGATTATGAAAATGCTTTTGCTTCCCTCGTTGGGAACAACAAGCGCCTTTGCCCTGATACTTCTTACAGCATCAATTTTTATCATTGTGCTGTCTTCTTCTTTCTGAAGAAAATGCACATCGGGATGAATTTCCTTTTCACATTTACGGCAGGCGGAGCAGGAGCCGCATGGCTTGTTTTCACCCGTACAAAGCACAGCCTTTGCAATTTCCTTTGCTGCTGCAAAACGGCTTTCTTCATCCTTGCCTTCTAAAATCAGAGCGTGAGAAAGTCTGCCTGTTTCAATTGCAGTGCTTATTGCATGAGAGAAGCTTTTGGTAACATCAAGATTCTGAAACACCTCACAGACCTTCCTTTCTAACATAATCCATATTATTATATAATAAAACAATATATTTTACAAGGGTTTGTTGAAAAGAAATATTGTAAGATAACGGAATATATGCTCCGTATTGACATAAAGGCTGAACATATTTATAATTAACACAGGTGATTTATTATGAAACTTGTTTTACTTACTGCACTTGGCATTGGAGGAGCTACCGTTTTCGGCTCCTTTTTAGGCTTTGTGTTTAAAAAAATATCCCATAGGTTTTCCGATATAGTCCTTTCCTTTGCGGCAGGGGTTATGCTTGCAGCGGCAATTCTCGGCCTTGTAATACCGTCCCTTGAATTCGGCGGTAAATACGGTATCTTTATAACCGTTGCAGGAATATTCACAGGTGCCTTATGTCTTAACCTTATTGATAAGCTTGTGCCCCATCTTCACCGCCTTGTAGGACCGGATACGGAATCCCATAACAATGCAAACCTCAGTAAGGTGCTTTTGTTTGTTGCGGCAATAGGCATTCACAACCTTCCCGAGGGTATTGCCGCAGGTGTTTCCTTCGGATCGGGTGATGCATCTCAGGCACTTATCATTGCAGGCGGTATAGCCTTGCAGAATATTCCTGAGGGCATGGTTATCATAGGACCTATGCTTGCGGCGGGTGTCAGTGCAAAAAAGACCTTCATATCAGCAATGGTAACGGGTCTTGTTGAGGTTGTGGGTACTCTTATCGGCTTTTTTGCCGTAAGCATTGCATCGGCAGTTCTGCCTTTCGCCCTGGCTTTTGCAGGCGGAACAATGCTTTATGTTATAAGTGACGAAATGATACCCGAAACCCATGCCCACGGAAGTCAGAGAGGAGCAACCTATGCTCTTCTTTTCGGCTTTTGCGTAATGCTTGTTACGGATTTCTTTTTGGGATAGGTTCAGTACAATATAAGGTTGGTTTAAAACGAGTTGATTTTTGTATATCACTTTAATTAAATTCAGTAAGCAGATCTCTATCCCGTACGAACAACCCGTAAGGGTTGTATGCGGACACTAACGCTGTTGTATGCTCGTGGTAAACCCGTAGCACCCTGAAAGGGCATTTTGCTTACTTTGGTGCTCGTATGAGCCAAAGTAAGTGCCCGAGCGGCATGAGCGTGTAGAAACTGACTTTCAGAACAAGCTGATTATTAAAGAAAAAATCAAGGTATTACAGTTAATCAAACCGTAACACCTTGATTTTTGTCTTAATTTTTTAGTTAACACATAATTTCTGCGGAAAGAACCTACCTGTTACTGCTCTCGCTCAGTGCAATTCCGAATTCTGAATTCCGCATTGAATTATGTATTAAAGTATGCCTTTATTTTTTCTGCTGTGAAGGGTGTTTTAACCTTCGGAGCTTTTTCCATGGGGATTACGGGAACATCCTTCGGGTAAGGTGCAGCCTTAAGTCCCTTCAGTCTTGCTTCGGCTTCTGTTGCCCTTTCACCGCAAAGCGGGCAGCTTTCATAGGTTTCCGCAAGGTCAACCTTACAGTGTGAGCAGTACATTTGCTTGCCGTCAGGCACCATCTTTTCGGCAGCATTTGAAGCTTCAAGGCGTATTACAATGCCCTGCTCAGCAAGAGCTCTTATGCATTCCTTGGGCCAGGAAACATCGTGGCTGCAAACGGAAAAGCACATATTTATAAGTCCGTTGCCGCTGCATACGGAGCAGGTGCTTATAAGTCCGTAACCGCTTGTATCACCGTTAACGCCGTCAACACGCTCAATTCTGTCCTTTATGCTTTCGGGAATTTTAGCGTCACCGGTATTTGTTATAATAGTTGTGTTTGCACTGTGGCTTTTATGCTGAAGAACACGCATAACGGGAAGTTTGATAAAATTAGGTACAACTCTTATTACAGGGTTATTTGCAAGGGCACCGAATTTATTAAGGGTTTTCTGCATATTTTCCGTGGTGAGTCTTTCTTTAAGCTGACCCCTTACTACGTCGCATATTTCGTCAAAGCTCCAATCTGCTCTGCCTTCGGGATTAAAGTCGATTTTGGATTGCACCGTAAAGTTTCTTACAGAGTCAGTTTCAAAGAAACGGCGAAGGTTTACGGGAATAGCAATGGAGATAAGCTGATTAATCGGCTCTTTTGCTTGCCTTATTGTGCCCAGAATTACTGCACTTGCAATAAATTCCGTAATGGTAAGGCTTCTTTCCTTGGCTTTTTTATGAATGTCATCAACCTCTGCAATAGCAAAAAGCATCTGTATAAAGCCTTCTTCAATTTCACCGGGAATTCTGTAAGCTTTAACATCATCGTCAACGGCTTTTTCCCCGCCTTTCTGATAGAAATCGTAAAAGGCGTTTGAAAGCTCACCTTCTTTGATATCTCCGCAAATATACTCCTTGTCGGGATTTTCTGTCAACTCACAGTATCTTTCAAGCAGAGCATTGAAATAAACGGAAGCGCCCATGCCGTCGCCGATGTGGTGTGCACATTCAAAGCCGAGACGTCTTTTGTGGTAAACGAGTCTGAAATCGGGTCTGCCGTCAGTTCTGAGTGTAATGGGCATAAGAGGACGTGTGAATTCCTCTCTGATTTCGGGAAGATTGGGTGAGCCCTCCTGATAATTCCAGAAAAAGCCTTTCTTAAGAGTTGTGTGCGTTGCGGGATATCTTTTTGAAACATCCTCAGCGGCTTTTTTCAATATTTCGGGATTTACGTCCTCATCCTTAAAAACAACAGCCATACGGAAGGTTCTGCCCCATTTTTTTGAGCTGAGACAAGTGAACATAATTGAGGCTGTGTCAATTTTCATCCAACGGTATTTTTTCATCTGCAATCACCTTATAATATTATGAAGTCTATTGTTGAACATTCTATCATAAGTTATAGGTGTAGTCAATAAATCGTCCGCTTTTTGTAATAATACAGTGTTTATCTGCTGTCAGAATATAGAAGTTGAAAAATTTTTTTACTTTTTTGACAAAAATGCTGAAAAAGGTATTGATATTTTGATTTTATATGTTAAAATGTATTCACCAAATAAAAAAGGGAGGTCACTACAATGGCATATGTAATTAACGACGATTGCATCTCCTGCGGCGCATGTGCAGACGGTTGCCCCGTTGGCGCTATCGCTGAAGGCGACGGCAAGTTCAATATCGACGCTGATGCTTGCATCGATTGCGGTGCTTGTGCAGAAGGCTGCCCCGTTGAAGCTATCGCTGAAGGCTGATTCAGATGATAAAATTAAGCCACCGAGTTTCTCGGTGGCTTTTTTCTGTGCTTAAATGTTATTTATATACCTTTTAACTGCATTCTCCCATTCAGGCAGTCTTTCAAAGCCTGATTCATCAAGGCTCTTTTTTGAAAGCCGTGAATTTAAGGGCCTTTTTGCGGCTGTGGGATATTCCTCGGTTTTTATGGGGTTTACCTTTGTGCTTTTGCCTGCAATTTCAAATGCTTTTTCAGCAAGGTCACTCCAACTGCAAAAGCCCTCGTTTGTGCCGTGGTAGGTACCGTATTTTTCACTTTGAGCAATATCACAGACGAGTTTTGCAAGGTCCTTTGAATAGGTGGGGGAGCCAATCTGATCGCATACGACGTTTATTTCATCTCTGCTTTCTGAAAGGCGGAGCATAGTTGCAATAAAATTTGTATTATTTTCGCCAAAAACCCAGGAGGTACGGACAATGAAATGCTTTTTGCAGTATTCCTCCACTGCCTTTTCTCCAAGATATTTGCTTTTTCCGTAAACACTCAGTGGATTTTTGGGGCTGTCGGTGTCGAAGGGCTCAGTGCCGTTTCCACCAAAAACATAGTCCGTGGAAACATAAAGCATTTTTGCATTTCTTTCACCGCACTGCTTTGCAATGTTCTCCGTACTCTTGAAATTGACCGCCATACATAATTCTTCTTCACTTTCTGCTCTGTCAACGGCAGTGTAGGCGGCACAGTGAATAAAGCAGGAAACCTTATTTTCTGAGAAAAAATCCACAACGGCTTTTTCGTCTGTTATATCCAGAGTGTCAACATCAATGCCGATAAAAGGTTCACCTTTCTTTTTGAGAATGCTGCACACATCAGAGCCAAGCTGACCTTTTGCACCTGAAACTATAAGCATAATTTCACCTCAATAAACAAAATCAACATCACTTTGTGAAAGCAGGGGAGCGTTCATATCCTTAGCGGAAAGCACGGGATTTTCCACACCCCAGCAGACTCCGATTTCCTTATCGTCAAAACGGATGCTGCGGTCATTTTCCGGACTGTAGTATTCATCAACCTTATAAAGCACCTCAACGTTTTCCGTAAGAGTCACAAAGCCGTGGCCAAAGCCCTTTGGTATATAAAGAAAGCGTTTATTTTCTTCATTAAGCTCAACTGAGACCCACTTAAGATAGGTAGGTGAGCCCTTTCTCAGGTCAACGGCAACATCAAGTATTTTACCCCTTGTGCAGCAGATGAGCTTAGTCTGACATTTGGGATTTTTCTGAAAATGTATACCTCTCAGTGTGGCTTTTTCTGCGGAATATGAACGGTTATCCTGAACGAATACCGTATCAATTCCGAGCTCTTTCAGCTTTTCATAGCTGTAGGATTCATAAAACCAGCCTCTGTTATCGCCGAAAACCTGAGGCTCGATAATTTTTACTTCGGGAATTTCCGTATCAATAATTTTCATATTTTTCACCGTTTAATCTTTATTTCAGTATATAATTATACTATTAGCAAGGGCTTTAGTCAAGATAAATCACCTTGACAACAGAAAGTAAAAAAATATAATAGAATAAGATAATTTATAAGGGGGTGCTCTCATTGACCTGCGGAATAGTCTGCGAATATAATCCTTTCCATAACGGACATATGTATCACATTCAAAAAACAAAGAGTGAAGGTGCAGATTTTACCGTTTGTGTAATGAGCGGCAACTTCGTTCAGCGCGGTGAATGTGCTGTTATTGATAAATGGCAAAGAGCCCTTTCGGCAATAAAAGGCGGTGCGGATATTGTGCTTGACCTTCCAACTCCCTGGGCGGTAGCCTCTGCGGAGAATTTTGCAAGGGGCAGTGTTTATATTCTTTCCGCTTTCGGTATTGATATGCTTTCCTTCGGCAGTGAAACTGAGGATAAGGAGCTTCTGCAATTATGTGCAAATGCAACGGAAAATGAGAATGTTGCCGCACTTATCCGTAAATATATGTCCCAAGGAATGAACTATCCTTCGGCTCTTTCTGAAGCTGTAGCTGAGCATTACGGTGAAAATGCAAAAAAGGTTATTTCATCACCCAACAGCACCCTGGGAGTTGAATATATAAAACAGCTTGAAATCTACGCTCCCGATAAGGATTTTTTACCCGTAAGGCGTTTCGGCACCGACCACGACAGCGAAAATATATCTGACGGCTTTGCTTCGGCAAGTAAAATCCGCAGTATGATATCCGATGATGTTTCATCCTTTGTGCCCGTTTTTGTGAATGAAATGCTTCAAAAGAACACAGAAGACGGAAGCCTTCATACACTTTCAAAAGCGGAAAGAGCTATACTTTCCTCTTTAAGAGAAATGCCAAAGGAAGAATATACTTGCTATGTAACCGACGACAGCGGTCTTGCTTCAAGAATTTTTGAAGCTGTAAAAGGTGCTAAAAGCCTTAATGAGCTTTACGAAAAGGCAAAAAGCAAAAACTTTACCCACGCAAGGGTACGCCGTGAGGTGCTCAACCTTTATCTGCGTATACCCCGTGATATGTGTCATAAGGAGCCGCCTTATATAAAAATTCTTGCTGCCAATGAAAGGGGACTTTCCCTTATTTCAAAGGCTAAAGAAAATTCTGACCTTCCCCTTGTAACAAAGCACGCAGACAGAGAAAGGCTTTCCGATTTCGGCAAGGCTGTTTATGACCTTCAGTGCACCTCAACGGATAAATTCTCCCTTATGTGCGATAATATCCGCCCATGCGGTGAGGAACAGAGAAATTCTATGATAATAATAAAATAAAAACACAGCACTTCCTGAAATTCAGAGTGCTGTGTAATTTTATATTGGCTTCCCTGAAAGGGGAGCTGTCGGCATTGCCGACTGAGGGGTTAATTCCGAATTCCCACACAGTATTCTCCCTCAACGTCCACAATTTCAACCTCTGTCAGCTCTCCCTGATACTTCTCGGGGAGCTTTGCTTTTACAGGGGTGTAGTTTGCAGTGTGTCCCGTAAGAAAGCCGTCTTCGGTTTTTGCTTCAAAAATAACAGAAACTGTTCTGCCAATCTGTTTTTTCATAAATTCACGGCGAATTTCCTCTGCCTTGTGAATCATTTTTCTTGCTCTTTCTTCCTTAACGCTTTTTTCGTTGTGGTAGGGGAGCTTTTCTGCCCTTGTGCCTTTTCTTACGGAGTAGGGGAAAACATGTACCTTTTCAAAGCCGATTTCTTCCATAAAGCTGAGACTTTCTTTGAAATCTTCATCATTTTCACCTGCAAAACCGACCATAATATCTGTTGTAAGGGTGCAGTCACGGAAAGTTTCTCTGAGCTTACGGCAAAGGTGTCTGTATTCCTCGGCGGTATAATGTCTGTTCATGCTTCTGAGGGTTTTGTCGCAGCCGCTCTGAAGGGAGATGTGGAACTGAGGGCAGAGCTTTTCACATTCAGAAAGCTTTTCTATAACCTCGTCCGTAAGGTGGTCAGGCTCAAGAGAGCCGAGACGTACTCTGACAATACCGTCCACATCGTTTGCCGCCTTTACTGCTTCGGGAAAGGATTTGCCGATGTCGGAGCCGTAGGAGGAAAGGTTAATGCCTACAAGAACAACCTCTTTATATCCTTTTTCTGAAAGTACAGTGATTTCCCGTCTGATTTCCTCAATTGGCTTTGAACGTACTCTGCCTCTTGAATAGGGGATAACACAGTAGGAGCAGAAGCGGTTGCAGCCGTCCTGAATTTTGATGTATGCCCTTGTTCTTTCATCAAAGGAGGTTATGGTGTCACCGCAGAAGGCGTCACCCTTTTGGTGCCCGCTGACTTCAAAAACACGGCAGCCCTTTCTGAAATACTCTTCAAGAACATCATAAAGTACCTGATTATTTTTGTTGCCTATTACAATGTCCGCTTCAATAAGCTCCTTTGCCTTTTCGGGGTAGGCCTGAGGCACACAGCCCGTAAGAACAACGGTACTGCCCGGGTTGTTACGCTTGAAGCGTCGCACTGCCTGGCGTGTTTTCTGGTCGGCTGCTGCAGTTACGGTGCAGGAATTCACAACAAAAACATCTGCTTTTTCCTTGCCTGATACTACCTCATATCCGTGTTTTATCAGCTGTTCAGCCATTGCCTGACTTTCGTATTGGTTGACCTTACAGCCTAAGGTGTAAAATTTAACTTTCATTTTAATCAATCCTGATACTGTTTTAATATGGTGTAATTATAAACGAAAGTGACCATCTTTTCAAGACCTTGTTTTATTTTACAATTTTTTATCATAAGTATCACTGAGAATTATTTTTTTGAGGTGATATTTATGAAAAAGACTCTGTCTTTTATTTTTGCCCTTTTTGTTGTTATATCTTCGCTGAGTTTTTCTGCTTTTGCAGAAAATGACCTGAATGTAAATGCAAAAGCCGCAGTTTTAATGGATGTTGAAACGGGAAAAGTGCTTTATTCACAGAATGAAAATGAAAAGCTTTATCCCGCTTCCGTAACAAAAATTATGCCTCTTCTTCTTTTTATGGAGGCGGTTGACAGCGGTAAAATGGCACTTACGGATGTTGTAACGGCAAGTCCGACGGCGGCATCGAAGGGCGGAAGTCAGATATGGCTGAAGGAAGGGGAGCAGATGACTGTTGACGAGCTTCTCAGAGCTACTGCAATTGCAAGTGCCAACGATGCCTGTACCGCTTTGGGTGAGCACCTTGCGGGCAGTGAAGAGGGCTTTGTTAAAATGATGAACGAAAAAGCCACCGAGCTGGGTATGACAAACACTCATTTTGATAACTGCTCGGGCCTTGATGATGATACCACAACCCACCTGACAACGGCTTACGATATTGCTCTTATGTCCCGTGCTCTTTTAAAGCACGACAGAATCCGCACCTACACTACGGTATGGATGGATTCTCTTCGTGACGGGGCAACGGAGCTTGTTAACACAAACCGCCTGGTCCGTTTTTATAACGGCACAACAGGTCTTAAAACGGGAACAACCTCAAAGGCGGGACACTGCCTTTCAGCTTCTGCGGAAAGGGACGGACTTCATCTTGTGGCAGTTGTAATGGGTGCGGGTAACAGTACCGACCGTTTTGAGGGCGCAAAAGCACTTCTTAACTGGGGCTTTGCAAATTATGAAAGCTTTACCCCTCAGATTGATTCTTCTCAGTTCAGCGATGTTACCGTTATAAGAGGTATTGAAAAAACGGTACGCCCGATAGTATCGGGGCTTTCGGATATTCTGCTTGAATCGGGCAAAAAGGGGCAGATTGAAACTGAAATTGAGCTTTCGCAGGATGTTGAAGCACCTGTAGAGGATAAACAGCTTCTGGGTAAGGTGAAGCTTAAAATAGGCGATGAGGTTATTGAAGAATATTCTCTTGTGGCAGAAAAAGGCGTGAGAAGAATAACTTTCGGTGATGTGGTGGCAAGATTTTTCAGATCGCTGACAAAAAGTGAACAATATTGATAAATTTAATGTTGACAAATCACCTCTTTTGTATTAAAATACACTAAAATACTATAATTTTTAATTAGGAGTTCCGGCAAATGTCAGCAAGTTTAACAAAAAAGTATGTTTCGTCCTTTGTAACAGACGAAGAAATCCTTTCTTTTCAGGAAAAAATAACAGATGCACATAATGCTCTTCACAATAAAACCGGTGCAGGCAGCGACTTTACAGGTTGGGTTGACCTTCCCGTTGACTATGATAAGGAAGAGTTCGCAAGAATTAAAAAAGCAGCCGAAAAAATCAAGAAGAACAATGAAATTCTTATTGTTATCGGTATCGGCGGCTCATATCTCGGCGCAAGAGCCGTTATTGAATTTGTAAAGGGTCAGTGCTATAACGCAATGGCTGAAGACTGTGCAAAGATTTATTTCACAGGCAACAGCATTTCCTCATCCTCACTTGCAGAAATTCTTCATATAATTGAGGGCAAGGATTTTGCGGTTAATGTTATTTCAAAATCAGGCACAACAACCGAGCCTGCTATTGCTTTCAGAATTTTCAGAGAAATTCTTATTGAAAGATACGGCAAGGAAGGTGCTGCAGACAGAATTTATGTAACCACCGATAAGGCTAAGGGTACGCTTAAAGCCTTTGCCGATAAGGAAGGCTACGAAACATTTGTAGTGCCCGATGAGGTAGGCGGCAGATATTCTGTTCTCACCGCTGTAGGTCTTCTTCCCATTGCTGCTGCAGGTATTGATATTGATGCACTTATGGCAGGTGCGGCAGATGCAAGGGAAAAGCTTATGCCCACAGCAATTGATGATAACGACTGCTATAAATATGTTGCTATCAGAAATGCTCTTTACAATAAGGGCAAGAAAACAGAAATGTTCATAAGCTACGAGCCCTGCTTTACAATGATGAACGAATGGCTCAAGCAGCTTTACGGCGAAAGCGAAGGCAAGGAAAACAAAGGTCTTTTCCCCACCTCCGCAATCTTCTCAACAGACCTTCACTCCCTCGGTCAGTATATCCAGGAGGGTGAAAGAATAATGTTTGAAACCGTTGTTTCATTCAAAAAATCCAAGGCAGAATTCACAATCGGTGAGGACGCTGAAAATGTTGACGGTCTTAACTTCCTCAAGGGCAGAACAATGGACTTCGTTAACGAAAAGGCATTCCTCGGAACAGTTCTCGCTCATAATGACGGCGGAGTGCCCAACATTGTGATTGAGGCTGAGGATATGACAGCAAAAACACTCGGTTATCTCATTTATTTCTTTGAAAAGGCTTGTGCAGTTTCAGGCTATGTTTTAGGTATCAATCCCTTTGACCAGCCCGGTGTTGAAAGTTATAAGAAGAATATGTTCGCTCTTTTAGGTAAACCCGGTTACGAAAAAGAGAAAGAAGTACTTGAACAAAGATTAAATAAGTGATATAATAGGCTTGTAATTAAAATCGTGAGGGATAAAACACCCGGCGATATTAAATAAAAGGAGGAAATTAAAAATGATTTCTATTATCTTAGGTCACAAAGGTGCAGGAAAAACAAAGCGTTTGATTTCTTGTGTAAACGAGGCAGTTGAATCTTCAAAGGGCAACGTTGTCTGTGTTGAAAAAGAAACCAAGTTAACATATGATGTTAATTACCGTGCAAGACTTATTGCAACAGACGAATACGAAGTAAAGGGTTATGCAGCCTTCTACGGCTTCCTCGCAGGTGTTTGTGCAGGCAACCACGACATCACAGATGTTCTTGTTGATGCAACTCTTCGTATCGGTGGCAGAGATTACAACGAGCTCGCATCCTTCCTTGAGAAGATTTATGAGCTTGCTTCCGTAAACGAAAAGAACTTCGTTTTCACAATCTCAGCTGATAAGGAAGAGCTTCCCGCTTCAATCTTCAATTTCTGCAAGGTTCTTTAATAGTTTAACAACGCTAAAGCCTACCGTGTTACGGTAGGCTTTTTAGTAATTGGCAGTAAGGGAACACGGTGTGCCGTGTCCGATTTGACTGATTTTAAATAAAGGAGGTGCCCTGATGGAATATACGGATAACTACGCCTTTTGCAGACCTTATCTTACAGAAGGTGAACAGATTTTATGGAAGGGAAAGCCTGAAAAGGGGCATATTTTTCACAAGCAGGACATTATTATGATCCCCTTTTCAATTTTCTGGCTTGGCTTTGCACTGTTCTGGGAAATAACGGCAATCAGAACAAGCGGCTCGCTTTTCTTCTCTTTATGGGGCTTGCCTTTTATTGCCGTTGGTGTGTATCTTCTCGCAGGCAGATATATAATGAGCCTTTACCTCAGGAACAAAACCTTTTATGTTGTTACAAATAAAAGGCTGATAATCAAAAAAGGTAACAAGCTTGAAATGCGTATGGCAAATGATTTACCGCCTATGGAGGTACAGCTTCATAAAAACGGTAACGGTACAATAACCTTCTGGGAAGAGGTTTACACGGGCAGAGGAAGAAGGCAAAACACCTTTTTTATGCTCGAAAATCTCAGCGATGTTGTAAGGGCACAGAATGCAATTGCTTCAATGGAGAGATAAGTATGTTCAGAGAATTACAACGTAAAAACAAACAGATATCTTATGAAGAATGTATTGATATTCTGAAAAATGAAAAAAGGGGAGTGTTCTCTGTTCTCGGTGATGAAGGATATCCCTACGGTATGCCGATGAATCATTATTACTGTGAAGAGGACGGCTGCATATATTTCCATTGCGGAAAAGAAGGTCACAGAACAGATTCTTTGAAAAAATATGAAAAAGCCTCCTTTTGTGTTTATGATTCAGGTGAAAAAATACAAGGTCAATGGGCTCTGAGCTTCAGAAGTGTAATAGTTTTCGGCAAAACGGAAATCATAGAAGGAACAAAATCCGTTTCAGATATTTGTTATAAGCTGAGCCGTAAATTTACCGATGATGAAAATTACATAAAAAATGAAATTGACTGCTTTGCCGAAAATACGGCTCTTATAAAGCTTGTTCCTGAGCATATCTGCGGTAAAAAAATAACAGAAGCCTGAGAAAGGAAGTAAAAAAATGAAAAAAACAGTTTCAGTAATAGGTCTGGGTAACAGAGGTACTGAATATATGGGCTTTTTGAAGTCCTTCCATTTTAATAAGGTAAAGCTTGATTCAATCTGCGATATAAGCCGGCAGGCCCTTGACGATATCGGTTCTCAGTTCGGTATCCCTGAAGAAAAAAGATATATTTCAACAGAAGAGTTCTTTTCAAAGGGCGTAATATCTGACGGTCTTATTATTTCAACTCAGGATGCAAGCCATTATGAAATAGCAAAAGCTGCAATAAATACGGGCTATAAATTTATTCTTCTTGAAAAGCCTGTCAGCGGAGTTATGGAGGAATACTATGAACTCAGAGCACTCGCTGAAGAAAAGGGTGCACTTCTCATAATCTGCCACGTGCTGCGTTATTCCAATTATTATAAAAAGATAAAAGAGATTATTTCAAGCGGTCAGATTGGTGATATTATTTCAATCAATCATACGGAAAATGTAGGCTATTTCCATTTTGCTCATAGCTTTGTCAGAGGTAACTGGCACGATGAATTCACTTCAACTCCCTCAATTCTTGCAAAATGCTGCCATGATATTGACCTTATTGCATGGTTCGTTAACAGCCCTTGCGAGTCTGTCAGCTCTGTTGGTGAGCTCGGTCATTTCAGACGCGAAAACGCTCCCGAGGGTGCAACAGAATACTGTATGGGCGGCTGTAAGGCAAAGAAAAACTGCCCTTATGATGCCGAACAGCTTTACATAAAGGATCCGTTCTATAAGGCTAAGTTTATAAAGCATATGAAGCGTACCCTTACGGGCAAGGCAAAAAACAGTAAGCAGGATATCGTCAATGCAATAAAATGCGGTGACTACGGAAAATGCGTTTATCTTAACAATAACAATGTCTGCGACCATCAGTTTGTTACAATGAAGTTTGAAAACGGTGCTGTTGCTACCCTTGAAATGAACGCTTTTTCCGATAAAATGTTCCGCAAAAGCCACATTGTAGGAACAAAGGATGAGCTTATCGGCTACGGTGCAAAGCTTGAAATGAGAATTTTCGGCGGTAAAGCAGGTAAGGTCAACACGGGAAGCTTAGGTCTCGGCGGTCATGTTGAAGGTGATATAAGGATTGTGGCAGGCTTTGTAAAGCTGCTTTGCGGTGAAACTGATGACCTTACCGATATTACAACAATTGATGCGACGGTAATAAGCCACGATATAGCCATTGCGGCTGAAAAATCAAGAAAGAACGGCGGTGTACCCGTAATTTTAAAGGAAGCTGTCGAGGTGTAAAAAATGACATATGAATACGAAAAGCAGGCAATGGCCGAAGGCTTTAATACCGTCTGCGGTATTGATGAAGCCGGCAGAGGACCTCTTTGCGGACCGGTTTGTGCGGCGGCGGTTATTCTTCCCATGGACTGCGAAATAGAAGGTATAAACGATTCAAAAAAAATCAGCGAAAAAAAGCGTGAGCAGATTTTTGAGGTTATAAAAGAAAA
>JAXJQQ010000017.1:0-13755 GCA_036311065.1 Acutalibacteraceae bacterium
CTCCTGCATAATCTCGGGAAGAGCATCTCTGTTAAAGTACTGCTTTACTATTGTTTCGTCATCATAACGGTAAACAGCTCCGTTGGCACCCTTTGCAATAAACTCACAGCTTTCAACACTGATTCGGGGATATGTTTTTTCAACTGTCATCATTTCTGTAAAGCCTGTCATTTCAAAAACGCTGTAAACCTCAGGTGAAACATTGATTATTGCAAGCTTAGGCTCTTCCTTTCTCAGGCGCAGCATTATGCGAAGTCCCGCACTTGAGATGTATTCAAGTGTATCTGCATCAAGAACCGTGTGCATACCCTGATTTGCTTTTCTTATACCGTTTATTTCGTTTTCAATCTCGGTTGCATTTGAAGCATCAATTCTGCCGTCAAGGCTTATATATAAAATATCTTTATCTGTTCTGTATTCAATTTTTGACATATCATTTATCCTTTCCGAAGACAATTTTTAAAAGCTCGTTATATTCCTGCCAGGCAGAAAATTCTTTAAGAGATGAAGTCAGCTCGGCAATGCGGCTGTAGTACCATTCTTGCTGTACGGGGTCCTTCTGATTGAAGGACTGCCACATACTGTCCCCCTCTGCCTTCCATATACGGTAAAATGACCTCATATTTGAGAGCTTGTCACCGAGCCAGAGAATAAGAACGTCGGTATCACCACAGTTTTTGAGTTCATCGAGAGATTCCTCTTTTCTGATTCTCCAAGTGTCTTCAGGCGGCAGTTCGGCCCGCTTATCCTCTGTTTCCGATTCCACCAAAGCCCTTACACGGCTGCCGAATTTTTCTTCAATTTCTTCGATGGTGACTTCCGTATCCTCGACTACATCGTGAAGCACTGCCGCAGAAATAACATCGCTGTCATCCGTCATAGTGCCGACAATGACAGCGGCCTCAAGTGGATGAAGGATATAAGGTGTTTTATCCTTTTTTCTCACCATACCGTCGTGTGCCACAGCGGCAAATTCAATTGCCTTTGTTACCTTATCCATCACTTAATCACCAGAATATCTGCAAAGCCTGTCATTTCAAAAACATCCATAACAGCCTCACTTACACCCCTAAGCTCCATATAACCCTGAGCATTCATCTTTTTTTGTGCCGTAAGAAGAACTCTGAGTCCTGCACTTGAAATGTAGTCAACACCCTTAAAATCAAGCACCAAGCTTTTAAGCTCATCACCCTCACCGTTGATAGTCTTTTCAAGCTCGGGTGCTGTTGTTGTGTCAAGTCTTCCCTCAATTTTCATAAGAGCTTTACCGTTTTCTCTTTCAATATTGATGTTCATAATTAAGTCTCCTTTATATTTTTTTAGTCATAGTGAGAATGTTTTTACCGTTTTCATAGCGGTAAGACACAGTGTCCATAGTTTTCTTTGTGATGAAAATGCCAAGTCCTCCGATTTCACGGTCTGCTGCCGAAAGGGTTATGTCCGGCTCAGCTTTTTGGAGAGGATTGAAGGGTACTCCCTCATCCTTTACCACAAAGGTCATAAGCCTTTCTGCTTCATCAAAGCCAAAGGAAAGTACTGCTTCACCTGTGCCCTCGCCGTAGGCATAGCTTGCGATATTGATGAATACCTCTTCAACAGCAACACAAATTGCCATAGAGCTTTTCATAGGACAATCAAAGGAATCAAGGCATTCCTCCGTAAAGCTCATAACCTCAGGCAGAGCATCTTTTCTTGCCGAAAAGACTTTTTCTTTCATAGCAGCACCTTCTTTCTTTTTGTAATCAAAAACAAGCATTGTAATATCATCAAACTGAGGAGTATCGCCCGCAAAAAGGTCAATATCCTCTTTAAGTCCTGAAAGCAACTCTTCAGCCTTCATTCCTTTGTTTTTATCAATGTAAGACATCAGTCTGTCTTCACCGTAAAGAGCCTCATTTTTATCCGTAGCCTCTGTAACGCCGTCGGTATAAATGAAAATTCTGTCTCCCTTATTCAGAGTTATTTCATTTGCACGGTATTTCATACCCTCCATACCTGCAAGCACAAAGCCTGTGCGGCTTTTAAGATATTCACATTCACCGTCAGCATGAACAATAACGGGCGGATTATGTCCCGCATTGGCAAAGCTGAGTACACCTGTCGAAAGGTCGATTTTACCCATCCATGCGGTTACAAACATTCCTGACTCATTGTTTTCACACAGCTTCTCATTTGCAAGGGTAAATATTTCATCAACAGAAAGACCTCTTTCAGCAAGGTCCCTGATGATTGTTTTTGCCGTCATCATAAACATTGCTGCAGGAATTCCCTTACCCGATACGTCAGCGGCAAGGAATAGCACCGTATTACCGTCGAGAGTATAAAAATCGTAAAAATCTCCGCCAACCTCTTTAGCCGCTATCATCTGTGCATAGATAGCATAACCTTCTGTATCAGGGAATTTTGACGGCAGAGCAGAAAGCTGAATCTGCTTTGCATATTCAAGCTCCTTATCTATTCTTGCAGCCGCCTCGCCGATATACCTTTTCAGGGTTGCTACGGTTGAGTTTATATCGTCTGAAAGAGATGAAAACTCTGCATTTGAACGTACATCTACCTTTACATTAAGATTACCGCCCGTAATTTCCGACAAAGTACCGTTGATTTTCTGCAGATTATTGATGATTACCTTTTTAATAAGAAAATAAATAAAGACAAACAAGGCTGCGAAAATAAGTATCAGTGTAAAGATACTTGTATAAAGAGATGCATCTCTCAGAAGCATAGCCTCAGCAGCAGGCATTGCCGCAATTATGCAGTAGCCCTCAACAAAAGAGAAAACATAGATATATTCTTCACTGAAATTTGTTTCCGCATTAATTACATTTGTTTTGTAAAGCTTATTTGCCGTTTTACCCTGAAGCATCACTTCATCGGGAACTATACCTATGGTTGAAATATGCTTGCCGCTTCTTTCTGTATGCGTTACAAGGTTTAAGTTTTCATCGCAGACGGCAACAAAGCCTGTGCTTCCCACGTGGCGGTTTTTGGTTACATCAATAACAAAATCGTCAAGAATATCATGGAATTGGTCTGCATCGTAGCCAACCTGAATGAATCCTCCGTCTTTGAGGCTGACACCGGCATATTTCCTCATTGTCACTCCATCTGAACCTCTGGGACTGTACACCTGAACATATTCACTCTTTTCACCCGTCAGCACCATAAATTCCTTTGACTGCTCTGTGCTGTTCATATTGAAGCTATCCACGTGCTTTTCTTCACTGGAAGCAATAATTGTGCCGTCGGAAGCAACAACATTAATTTCGATAACGTTATATTTTTCTGCAAGAGAGTCAAGAGAGATATATTTATTCTTCTCGTATTCTGAGCGTACATTTTTTGTTATGCTCAAAAGATTTTCATTTGATTTTCCTCTTACATCAGTAATTACATCAGTCATTGCTGATGTAAAAACCTCTCTTGTTTCAATTTCAGCCATTCCGTTCTGAAGAACATATGTAAAGGTGCTTGTTACCACACAGGCAATAATGATAAGTACAAGCAGCTTACGCTGAAATGTCTGAGAAATCCTTTCGTTCTTTTTGCCTGATTTTCTTTCCTCGTGATTTAAAAGCGAGACAAGAAGAAGTGAAATTCCCACAGCTGCTGAGTTTCCTATAATCATAGGAACAGTGGCACCCTTGACAAACTCAAAGGCATATGATGAGTCATCCATATTTGTAAAGAAAATCATCAGCATATGAATTACTTCACACACAACGGTTATAAATACACCGTAGCTCCACGTAGGCTTTTTATTATCAAACATAAAGCGTCTGAGAACTGCCGCTATAAGTCCGGCAAGCATTGTTGAAAGGGTACAGGCTATCTGTGTGTATTCACCGCCTCCCCAGAAAACAGAAAAGAAACGGTACAGACCGCCCAAAACACCTGAGATAATACCTGCAGGAGCACCGAAAATAAGACCTGCGCAAAGAGGAGCGGCATCACGCACATTTGCCACAGTGCCTAAAATTTCAACACCGTAGCCCGACGCAAACGCGGACAATCCGCCAAAAACAACGCCTATCAGAATTTGTTTTGAAGTAATGTTAAGTTTTTTAAAGTCTGTTTTCTTGTCCAGCAAATAAAAAAGTGTGACAAAAATACAGTTGAGTAAAATCGGTACTAAAAGCTTCATACGTTTCCTCCTTTAACCGAAAATTAAATTAAAAAGAAATTGTATTGCGTCCCATGTCATACCGCCTGCAACATCAAGAAAAATAATGATGACCAAATATAAAGCAACGCTACCTTTGCTGATTGCATTACGGGATATGTTAAGATAAAAGTTAAAATGACCCTTTAAATTAGTTTCACGGGTTTGCTGCCACTGATATGTAACCGCGTTCTCACCGTTAAAGTCTTTTGGAAGAAAATTACGGTAAAGATCTTCTTCAAGTCTTCTGATTCTGTAGCAGGACATATCGTTGATTTCGTAATCATCGGCAATTGAAATTGTTATAACTGCTTTTTTCAGCTTTTGTCTGTGGAAGGAGCCGATGCTGTTAATTTCCTTGGGAAGAAGTCTGCCTTCATTGATTCTGACAGAATATCCGTAGCTTTCGGAAATTATGGGAGACATAAGAAGATCACGAGCCTTATTGAAAAAACTGCCTACCCTGGTACGCTGTCTGAAAACCTCGGAAATGGATTTATGCGGCACACGGAACATAAAGTAAGCCTCATCATTGTCGAGATATTTTATAAGCTCTGTAAAGGGTACCTTTAACAGTGTTCCCTTTGAAACGGGATTTACTGTATAATCAAGAGCAGACAAGTGAACTATATCCACTGTCTTGCCGTTATATGCAATTTCTGATGTAGCTGTATTTTTTTTATAATCTATCAGGCACATACTACTGAAAATTGCCCTTGAAAGATTTTCGTCATGGAACTTAAGAGAAACATCTTCTATTTCATTTTTATCCACAGGAAAAGGGCAATACATACTGATTGATGTAGTTTCCTTGATTCCCCTTATATGTATTGCCACATCCATATAGCTTTTGCCTTTTGGATTCAGCCAATTATTCAGATAAATTGAGCTGACATCCTCACCGTCAACCCACATTGCCCATCCGTCATCGGCAAAAAATTTATTCTTTTTACTCAAATTATCACATCCTGTTATTAAAATTCACCGTGTATGCCAATATGCTTTTTTACAAGCTTGCTATCTTCACGGTGATAGGGGGCATTCCCCTCAAACTCACTGTCGTCTATGCTTAAATCTGCCCTGACAGCATTTTCATATACACTTCCGACAAAGGGAATTTTAATTTTCGTAAGACCGTTAAGGAACAGTGCGTGATACTGTACCTCACAGGCAAAGCAATTGAAAGAAGTATCTGCAGTATGGGTAGCAAGAATTGCAAGCTTTTCGAAGCGGTCAGGTGAAAGCGGATTATTGATATAAATTTTATCGTGATCGCAAACAATGCGTCCTGCGGCCTCGTTGTTACGGTTTATAAAATCAGGAAGCCTGTTCACTTTACTGTCATCAGACTGAATAAGGCTTGCACTGTAAATTTCTTCGTATTTCTGCGGGACTATAATAAATCCCTTATGGGTAAAGCTGAGTATATGTTTTATATATAATTCTGCAATAAGATAAGCTGCTTTGCTTTCTGTTTTGCAGAAATATTTTTTTATTGCTGAATGATGCTTCTGACCACGGCGTGCAACAACACGGTTAATTTCATCACTCATAGCTGTTTTGTTTTCATTTGTCGGTTTATCAAGACACTTTATAAGTGTATTCACATCGTAAGCAATGAAGCTCACAGTAACTCCGGGAGAATCGTAATCGGCTCTCTCTCCGGCATACATATCATATTCCTGCTCCCGAAGCTTAAAAAGGCTGTATACAAAGTCTTCTTCATTTTTTATAGCATAAATATACCAATCGTCAAAATAGTTTTCATATTTTAATTCCTTGCCGTAAACAGCAGGAAAGGTATAGATTTCTTTTCCTGAAAGAATATCTGAAACAGATTTATTTAGGCAGAAAAATCCGTCATCAGTTTTCTCAATATTTTTTTCAACAATAAGAGAGCTTTCAATAAGCTTTAAAAAGTAATCCGGTATCATATTTTCTTCCGTGTTAAATTAATTTTCCTTCATTATTTTATTCTTAAATAAACGCCAATGGTCAGGCATAGGAATCTATGCCTGACCCTGATATTAAAAATTATTTGAATAAACCGCTGAACCAGTCGCCGATACTATTGAAGAAATCCTTGATTGATTTGATGAGCCTCTGGAACCAGTTAAGTGATTCATCTACGTCGGGTACCTCAAAATCTATTTCAGGAACAACGCTGAGTGCGCCGATTAACATATAACTGTTAACGGTTACAACGAGCTGACCATTTTCATCAGGCTGATGCTTTTCACCGTTTACATAGAAAACAAAGCTATCACCCATAATGTCTCCCACCTTGATGATAAGCTGAGTTCCCTGCTTAACCTCTAAGGTTGAATTGCCGAATACGGTTTCGAAGGTTTTACCACCGTCTCTTGAAACATGGTACCAGCCTATACCGTCTGTTTTGCCGAATACAACATGAATACCCTCTCGCTCCTTAACAACTACGGTAACTGTTTTCTGAGTTCCGTCTGTAAAGGTAACGATAACTGTTGTTGTGCCCGGCTTTACGCCTGTTACCTTGCCGTTCTGATCTACGATTGCGATTGTTTCGTCGGTTGATTCGTAACCCTTTACCTCGGGAAGGTCAGAGCCGTCAGTATCCTTACCGGGAATAATTTCAACCTTGATTTCTGTTGAATCCTCTTCGTAAACAGTTACTCTGTCAGGAACCTCTACAGTATACTCGGGACCCTTTTCCTCAAAGTAATAAGTATATGTTTCTGTTGCGGAGCCGATTACAATTGAAGGAGGAATTACGCGCCATTTACCGCCGCCAAATCCGTCAAAGGGAATCATTCCTGAGGGAGAAGTGAGGTTAGCTCTGCCGTTGGCATCGTATTTACCGTTAGTCATAAGGTCAAGATAAACAACCTTATCAGCGGTTGTACCGTCTGACCATGTACCGTACTGTACCTTGAAGATTACCTTCTTCTGATACTTGTCGGGAGTGCCGTCGCCCTTATCACCGTTTTCACCGCCACCGATTTTATCAATGTCGTAATAAAGCTTAAGTGTGAGAATGTCGCTTGCACTGTTTATAGCCTTGATAACTCCGCTTGACGTTGCTTTAGATTCAACTGCATTGTAGCAATAGCCGGCATAAGTATTTACAGTTGCGGTAACTGTTGCACCGATTTTGCCAATATGAATTTCTGAATCTTCTTCTACAATGCTATATGTGCCGCCTGTATTTTCTTTGTAATGTTCAACGATGTAGCATACTTCATCAAGAGGTTCAACAGGTGTTGTTGCTCTGACGAACTCATAAGTATAAACAAGAGTTTCTGTGCCGCTGACAACTGAGGGAATTTCTGCATCCCATGAACCGTTCTTAAAGCCTTCGTTTGCGCTCATACCTGTGGGAGCTGTAAGTGAAGCTGTACCGTCGACCGCATACTTACCGCCCTTCATAAGGTCAAGGTAAACAACCTTATCTGCACTTGTGCCGTCTGACCAGGTTCCGTTAACAACCCTGAAGATCACCTTCTTCTGGTATTTATCGGAAACATCGTCGCCCTTATCACCGTTTTCACCGCCACCGATCTTATCAATGTCGTAATAAAGCTTAAGTGTGAGAATGTCGCTTGCACTGCTGATTGCCTTAAGAATACCGCTTACAGTTGCTTCTGACTGAGTTACGTTGAAGCAATAGCCTTCATAGGTGTTTGCTGACGCAGTAACTGTGTCACCGATTTTACCTGAAAGAATTTCTGTATCTTCTTCTACAATGCTATATGTGCCGTCTGCATTTTCTTTATAGTGCTCTACGGTATAGCTTACATAATCAAGAGGCTCAACAGGAGTTGTGGGCACACTTGTCTTTTTCCATTTAGCATAAAGCTCTGTATCCGCTGCTACTGTTTCCGCAATTGCCGAAACAGTTTCACCTGTACATTCGGGGTTAGTGTACCAGCCTTCAAACTCATAACCGTCACGGACAGGTACGTAATCAATAGCTGTTTCGTAGCTCCAGATGTGTGTTCCGTAAGAAACTACATTTACACCCTCATCCTCATAATTTTCGTTATAGATAATAGTGTAACGGTTAGGGATAATCTTAACCTGAAGCACGCCTGTGGGTGCATTGTTAAGAGGACTGTAACGTGAGGGGGCTCCGTAAATAACGGATACAGGCCATGTTGCTGCATCCTCTTTTTCAATCTTTGAAAGGTATGCCTGATAATCGTAAAGATTACCGTCATAAACACTGTTCCATACTGTGTAGCCGTAATCACCGTAATCCATACCGTCTTTGCCCATAGCAATTTCAATACCGTAGGGAACAACTGTATGCTGGCTGATTACCTGATATGCATTGTCTGTACCTGTTGCCTTGTACCAGATTTCAACAAGTGTATCATCGGGTCTTAAGTTCTCACCTATAAGAGTTGCATCAACTTCTACAGGCTGGAAATATGAAGCGGGTTCAAATGAAAGATATGCATTTACAAAGGTTTCCCACTTGCTGTTTTCGGGATAAACTGCAGTATAGTCATTTGTATTGTAGTCATCAGCATAATCACTGTCATTAACAAATACTGTTGTTGAGTTCTGATAGGTTGTGCCGTAATTGAGAGTAAGAACCTCTATTCTGTATGTTTTAGCAGGGTCGAGACCGGTGAACTTATATTCCTCAGAAATACCGTAAACCATTTCAGACATAGGCCATACAATTTTAACAGTCTGACTGTCAACGGTATATGCACCGTCTTGTGTGATTTCCTGAAGAACAACCACTGCACTCTCTGCACGGTCGATTGCCCATACATCAACAATTTCACCGTTCTGCAGATATGAGCCTGCTACTCTTACATTACCTGTAAGAATCTGATCCCACTTTGCATAGAAGGTTACATTCTCCTTGAGGATTTCACCGTCAGTTACAGGCTCTTTGAATTCGGGGTCCTTATACCAGCCTTCGAATTCGTGACCGTCAAAGGTGGGAACATAATCGTCTGTATCGGGCACATAGTATTCGTCTGTTTCCGTGTATGTGTTACCACCGTTGATTTTACCGCCGTTTGCATCGAAGGTTACATCATACTTTTCAACAGTGATTACACCGTCAAGAGTACCCTGCTGAGCGTTGGTGTTGCCGTTATAATATGCACCGTTGAGTGCTGTATAATTCTTACCATCGGCAACAACACCCATTGTGGCTGTATAGTTGCCATCGGTATATGTTGCAATTTTGCCATTGATGCTCTCGGAGGGAACAGTAATTGTTGAATTGCCGTAAATGAAGCCTGTAACAACTGCACGGTAGCCATAGGGGTTATTATCGCCGTCGAATCTCCATACGGGATATGAACCGAAGCCTTTACCTGTTTCGGAGTTAATGTCAACTCTTACACCGGGCTTTACAACAGCTCCCTTTGTTTCCTGCTGAGAAATGATTTTCCATTCATTTGTTTCTGTATTCCAGTATGCAACCTTTACGATTACAGCATCAGGATAAAGCTCCTGAGGAACATCATCTGCCATTTCAATACTGAAATCAAGGTCAAAGTCATCGGGATTATAGGTAAGAGGGATATTGATAATCCAGTTGCCTAATTTATCCTGTTTCTTTTCAATTGCACCTACATCATAGCCTGACTTACTTAATGCAACACCGAAGGTTGAGGATTCAAGAAGACCTGTGTAAGTATAATCTGTTGCAGTGTATGTTGATTTATTGTTTTCAATTGAGTAAGTGTATGCCTTTGCATTACCGTTTTCATCGGTAACCTTATCTTTTCTGAAATAAAGCTTGTCGCCTGTTTCAACAAAGGCATCTGTACCTGCTTTCATTTCAACGAAATCAACATCAAGGTCTGTTCTTGTCGGATTCGGATCAAAGCCGTTTTCAGTCTTGTGGTCAATAGTAACATTGATTGTTACATTGATAGCCTTTTCCCATTTTGCCTTAAGTGTAATAGGAGCTGTAATTGATGATGTAATCTGCTTGCCTGAACCGATTGTATTTCCGCTGTAATCCCAGCCTGTGAAGAAAAATCCTTCACGCACGGGAACATTTGAGGTTGCGTTTACGGCATCTCCCGATGCATAAATTTCTGTGCCAACCTCTTCACCGGCTTTGAAAGCACCGCCGTTTGTGTCATATTTTACACTGTAGTTGTGAAGATGAAGCTCTGCGTTGGCGTGCTCAATAACAAGCTGATAGTTGCCTATTTTACTGTATTCACTGCCAGCCTTGACATAGGGATTGAATACACCGTTATAGAGTGGTGCTTCGTATATACCTGTTGAGGTTTTTCCGAGTGAAATATAATCGGTATAAGGATTGTTTTCACGTACAAGAAGCTCTGCACCGCCATCGTAGATATTTTCAAAATCTGTAAGTGCTCCGTCAAGATAGGTATAAACCTTAGCTGAGTATACAGGCTTTGTGGTATCGTCTACATAACCGTAAACATACTTCGTTTTGCCGTTGTCATTGTATTCTGCACGAACCTCAACTGTGTAATCTGTATTGGGAGTAAGACCTGTGAATACAATTGTGCCGTCGGGCTGCTTCTCACCCTTGTTACCGTCTATAAAATATTCACAACGCTCATCAATGCTGTCTTTATTTAGAATAAGAGTTGTGGTGGTGGTAGTTGTGGTAGGCTTTTTGAAAACATATACTGTTGGCTCAGCAGTACCGCTTGTGTTATAGTGGAACTTGCAGGATGTCTTTTTTATATTAATCTCAAGCTGAGCATCACCATTGGTGCTGTTATCTCCGGCTTTCACGCCTTTAATAAAGTAGTTATAAGTGTTCGAGCCCTTTTTCTCAGTTTCAATGTCTATATGCTCATCACCTTTAAGAATATCAGCACTCGAAACACTACTTGAAGTACATGTAATATGAACAATGCCGCTTTCACCGAGAAGGTCAAGCACGTTCTTTCTGTCACCCTCAAAAAGACCGATAACAACATTGTCGAGGTCTCCGTCAAGATTGTGTGCCTTGAAGCTTGAGAAGGAGTCTGAGCCGAGGCTCTTACCGCTTTTATCGAAAACCTCAACCTTTACGGTACCCGTAAGCGCGCTATTAGCATTTCCGCCGTTATATGTATAAGCACCGTAAACGGAAGCCCACATAAAGCCATCCAAAGTTAATGTCTTATTACCCGATCTGTCTTCTTCAACATTACTGCTGCGACTGATTTTTTTATCGGTGTTATAAATTTCATACTCACCGTAGGTGTTGTTGATACCGTACATATTGTGTGAATTGTAAATGTAGAGATATGTACCGAGTGAGCTTGTCCACTTATATGTAAGCTCTCTGGGGTTGCCGTCATAACCCTCTACCTGTACCTCTAAAAGCTCACTTGAACGAAGATCGCTTACATCTCCGCGCATGAAGCTTACAAGCTTTACGGTGGTACCGTCCGCTGCAAATACACTTGCAGGAACCATAGTAAAGAGCATAATAGCTACCAACAAAATACTTAATAATTTTTTCATAGGTTTTGCCTCCTTTTTAAAATACGAATTATTGTAACATAAGGCATATTACAAACTGCTTACAAAATCAGGAAAAAAAGGAAAAAAGACCGACAAAAAATCGATCTTTTTTATACTGTTATTTGTTGTTTTTGCTCCATAGCAAGCCGCAGGTTTCGTCAGCCCAGCTGTACTGTGTCATATATTCGCCCTGAAATTCCGGCTGACCCGTTTTAAGATAAGAATAAAAGTCGCAGGAAATCTTGCTAGTATCAACCGAATAAAGGTATCCGTTCTTTTTCAGCACGTCCCCTGCACCAACCTTTTCAAGAGCCTGACGCACATCAAATAAAAGCTGATGAAAATAGTTTCTGTTGTTTTCCTTCGTGCCATCTTCCCAAAGAGCAGCAGCTATCTCCTTTGAAGAAACATCTGCACCGTTACGGTCAATGAGATAAGCAAGCATTTCCTTGCTTTTACTTCTTCTGAAAGCGAGCTTCTCACCGCCGCAGGAAACATCAAAGTTACCGAAGCATCTCGCCTTAAGGATTCCTCTTTCTGTTTTTCTGCCCTTAATAACGTCAATTTCCTTTTGCACATCCTCTGCTGAAATGGGCTTTATCAGATAACCGGAGGCATGTATTTTAAAGGCTGAAACTGCATATTCCTCATAACCGGTGCAAAAAACAATCTTGCAATCCGGATGAAGAGCAGTAATTTTTTCCGCAAGACCGATACCGTTGATTCCGCGCATATTAATATCAAGAAAGGCCACATCAGGTGTATTGATTTCTGCCCAGTCAAGTGCTTCATCACAGTTTGAAAAGCCTACGACCTCATCTATATCCTCCGATGCCTTTACAGCCTTCTCAAGAGCATAAAGCATAAGCTGTTCATCATCTATTGCAATTGCAATCATCAGTCTGCCTCCTTCGGAATCTCAACAGTAATCTTTGTACCTACACCTACTATACTTTCAATGTGAAGAATACCTCCACACATTGCCTCAAGTCTGCTTTTTATATTTCTTAATCCAATGTGATTCTCACTTTCAATCTCAGTCACATCAAAGCCGACACCGTTATCCTTTACACTTATAAAATAACTGCAATCGGTTTCATATACTTTCACCTTGACCGTACCGCCTGATTCTCTTTTGAGAATACCGTGCTTGACTGCATTTTCAACTATAGGTTGAATAGTAAGTGCAGGGATGCTGAAATCACAGCAGTCCATTTCTGTAATGAATTCAATATCGGGGAAGCGTACCTTTTCAATGCCGATATAATATTCTGTATGCTCAAGCTCCTTTGAAACACAGATAAGTCTGGTGTTGTCTATTTCGCAAAAATTACCCCTGAGATATTTTGAAAAATCATTAACAAGCTTTGCCGCCTTCGGAGGGTCAAGCTCACAAAGCTGTTCAATGCTTCCGAGGGTATTATAAATAAAATGAGGATGAATCTGACTCATCAGAGTAGAAATGCGGCTTCTGGCAAGCTCGGCATCAAGTGTGATTTTTTCTTTTTCCAGCTGTTCAGCCTTTTTTGCCTCCTTGATATTTTTAGGCACAATCCGTAAGAAAACAACAGCTGAAATTATAAATCCTATGAGAAAATAGATTTTTGAAATATAACCGGTCTGCCATAATCCAAAATATGCTGCGGCAATATCAGCCAAAAATACAAGCAATCCGATAATGACGAAAATCAGTGAAAACTTCTGTTTAACCGTTGCATGTTTTACTGAAAGCAGAGATAAAACTATGAAGATTACAGCAAACGCAGCAGCACCGACAGCCCACACTCCGAGTATATCGTAAAAATAAATCTTACTGAAAACAGAAAAAACAATCAATGAGCTTGTAAACACACCGTATAACAGCGTGACAACGTTGGCTGCTTTTTCTGCTGTTGCGGATAATAAATCCTTAACAAGCACAAAAGCAAACAAAAAATATGCCATTGCAGAAATTCCTTTAAGTATCGTGTTTACAATCAGCAAATCAGACCATAAATATATGGCTTCTGAGGTAAAAAGGAAGAAAAGTCCTGCTGAAAGTATCAGAAATCCGCAAAATAAATAATTTTTGAAATTATTTTTATCAAGCATATAAGAAAAAATAGCAATACCCAGAACAAGAAGTG
This sequence comes from Acutalibacteraceae bacterium, assembly GCA_036311065.1. Taxonomy (GTDB): domain Bacteria; phylum Bacillota; class Clostridia; order Oscillospirales; family Acutalibacteraceae; genus UBA6857. The sequence continues at coordinate 13,741 of JAXJQQ010000017.1, forward strand.
CTGAAATAATAATCA
>JAXJQQ010000018.1:0-56445 GCA_036311065.1 Acutalibacteraceae bacterium
AAAGATTTTATAAAGCCTTCAGCCGAACTAACAAGCATCATCCGAATAGTAATAAATCAATTGTAGCAAAAGCGCAGCGTTCACGACTGAATGCTTCATTGAAACAAATATTATAAAAATCACGCCAAGCGCAGCGTTCCGATTAGTGTTTTCATTAAAACATAAATGCTTAAATAATTTTGTATTCTGCATTTGTTTCATATCGGTATTATAAATAAATCTTACACAAAAATCAACTGCTTCATTTTTCCTTATTTTCCGACAATTGAGGTGTGTTATTATGTCAGAACTGCCCTTTATCGCACTTTGTGAATCCAATTGCTTCCAACGCTGTGAATTTTTCTAACAAAATGCACAAAGAGTGTTGATAATTTTTTATCAACTTGTAACAGAACAACAAAAACTATTGAAATTTGTTTTTTATGGTGCTATTATGGTATATGTATAAAACTCTAACTTGGGTTATTATGCAATTTTTTGTAACACAGGAATGAAACAGCACAATAAATCAAATTTACAGTATCGGCTTGCCGATATATAAAAGAGGGTGTATAAATGGCAAAAAAGAAACCGCTCGGTGACGAGGTTGCTCTTTATCTTTTTCACCAGGGCAACAATATGAAGGCCTATGAATATATGGGTGCACATAAGGTAGAGGGTGAAAAGGATCTTTTCTCCTTCCGTGTCTGGGCTCCGAAGGCAGAAAGAATCAGCGTTATAGGCGAATTCAACGGTTGGGATGAAAATGCCGCCGTGATGAACAGAATCAATGACGCAGGCATGTGGGAATGTTATATAAGCGGCGTTAAGCAGTACGATGCATATAAATTCCTTGTAACGGGCTGTGACGGAAGAAAGATAGCCAAGGCAGACCCCTATGCCTTCCATACGGAAACAAGACCTTCCAATGCTTCAAAATTCTACGATCTTTCCGGTTATAAATGGAAGGATTCAAAATGGCTCAAGGCAAAGGAAAGCCTTAATGTTTATGAATCCCCCATGAATGTTTACGAGGTCCATGCCGGTTCCTGGAAGCAGCACGAGGACGGTAATTTCTATACATACCGTGAGCTTGCCGACGAGCTTGTGCCTTATGTTAAGGAAATGGGCTACACCCACATTGAATTTATGCCCCTTTCGGAGTATCCCTTTGACGGCTCCTGGGGCTACCAGGTTACGGGTTATTTTTCCGCAACATCACGCTTCGGCACACCCCACGACCTGATGTACCTTGTTGATAAGTGCCATCAGAACGGTATCTCCGTTATTCTTGACTGGGTACCCGCCCACTTCCCCCGTGACGAGCACGGTCTTCGTATGTTTGACGGTGATGCCTGCTACGAGTATAAGGATCCGAAAAAGGGCGAGCATAAGGATTGGGGAACAATGATTTTCGATTTCGGCAGAAATGAGGTTATTTCCTTCCTTACCTCCTCAGCCGCCTTCTGGATGGATAAATACCACATTGACGGATTGCGTGTTGATGCAGTGGCTTCAATGCTTTACCTTGACTATGGCAGAAAGGATGGGGAATGGATAGCCAACAAATACGGCGGAAACGAAAACCTTGAAGCTGTTGAGTTCCTGCGTAAGCTTAACTCGGGAATTTTCCGTGAGTTTAAAAATCCCCTTATGATTGCGGAAGAAAGCACTGCCTGGCCCCTTGTTACAAAGCCTACGGATATCGGCGGACTCGGCTTCAACTTCAAATGGAATATGGGCTGGATGAACGATGCCCTCAAGTATTTTTCCATGGACGGTCTTTCAAGAAAGTATAACCACAATCTTCTCACCTTCTCCTTCTTCTATGCTTTTTCCGAGAATTTCATTCTCCCCATCTCCCACGATGAGGTTGTTCACGGAAAATGCTCCCTTATAGGCAAGATGCCCGGTGAATATGACGAGAAGTTCAGAGGTATACGCTCCTTTATGGGCTACCTTATGGCTCATCCGGGTAAAAAGCTTACCTTTATGGGTCAGGAGTTCGGTCAGTTTATTGAATGGAAGTACGATTCAGGTCTCGACTGGCTGCTTTTACAGTATGAAAAGCACCGTCAGCTTAAGGAATATACCAGAAAGCTCAATCATATTTACCTTAAAAATCCTGCCTTATGGGAAATTGATTACAGCTGGGAAGGCTTCCAATGGCTTGTAAGCGACGATAAGAACAACAGCGTAATTGCTTTTTCAAGAAAAGATAAAAAGGGTGAGGAAATTGTTACCGTTTGTAACTTTACACCCGTTATGCGTGAGAAATATTCCTTCGGTGTTCCACGTGAGGGCACATATGAGGTTATTCTCAATTCCGATGCCGCGGAATTCGGCGGTGAGGGTAAAGGCACAAAAACAAGAGCCTCTTCAAAGAAAATCGGTCTTCACGGCTTCTCTGACAGTATAACCGTTGACATTCCCGGTCTTACGGTGATTATGCTTAAGTACAAGCCTAAAAAAAAGAAATAAGTATACTATTATAATATATAGGAGGAAATATCTATGGTCAAAAAAACAGAATGCCTTGCAATGCTTCTTGCAGGCGGCCAGGGCAGCAGACTCGGAATTCTTACAAAGAATATTGCAAAGCCTGCCGTACCCTACGGCGGAAAATACCGCATTATTGACTTCCCGCTTTCCAACTGCATTAACTCGGGAATCGAAACCGTGGGTGTTCTCACCCAGTATCAGCCCCTTGAACTGAACGATTACATCGGCAACGGTCAGCCCTGGGACCTTGACAGAGCCTACGGCGGTGTGCACATCCTTTCACCCTATCAGCAGATCAAGGGTACTGAATGGTACAAGGGCACAGCCAACGCTATTTATCAGAACATCAATTTCATTGACCGCTATAATCCCGAATATGTAGCCGTTCTTTCCGGTGACCATATTTACAAGATGGACTATAACAAAATGCTTCAGTATCATAAGGAAAAGGATGCCGCCTGCACAATTGCAATGCTTGAGGTGCCCTGGGATGAGGCATCACGCTTCGGTCTTATGTTTGTAAACGATGACGGCTCAATCACAGATTTTGAAGAAAAGCCGAAGAATCCCAAGAGCAACAAGGCCTCTATGGGCGTTTACATCTTTACATGGAAAAAGCTGCGTCAGTACCTTATTGATGACGAAGCAAATCCCGAATCACACAACGACTTCGGTCACAATGTTATTCCTGCAATGCATCAGGCAGGCGAAAGAATGTTTGCATATAAGTTTGACGGCTACTGGAAGGACGTTGGTACAATCGACAGCCTTTGGGAGGCTAACCTTGACCTTCTCAATCCCAAGGTTGACCTTGACCTTTCCGATGACAGCTGGAGAATCTATTCAAGAAATCCCATTGCTCCCCCCCACTTTGTGGCTAAGGGTGCAAAGGTTGAAAATTCAATGATCGGTGAAGGATGCTACATTGAAGGTGAGGTTGATTATTCAATTCTCTTCTCAAATGTTGAGGTTGAAGAAGGCGCAGTTGTTAAATATTCAATAGTAATGCCCGGCACAACAATCAAAAAGGGTGCAGTTGTTGAATATGCAATTATTGCTGAAAATGCAGTTATTGAAGAAGGTGCTCATATCGGTGAAAGCCCTGAGGGCATTTCAAACCTTGATGACTGGGGCGTAACCGTAATCGGTGAAAAGGTAACCATCGGTGCCGGAGCTGCGGTGAAGGCAAAAGAAATGATTGACACAGATGTAAAGGGGGTTAAATAATGGCAAGCTCAAACGTACTCGGTATTATTTATTCAAATGCTTATGATTCACTTCTCAGTGAGCTTACAAGCGTCAGAACAATGGGCTCCGTTCCCTTTGCAGGCAGATACAGACTTATTGACTTTGTGCTTTCAAGCATGGTCAACAGCGGTATCGGTAAGGTTGGTGTATCCACAAAGGCAAACTATCAGTCCCTTATGGACCACCTGGGCTCAGGCAAGCCATGGGACCTTTCAAGAAAAAGAGACGGCATCACCTTCCTGCCTCCCTTCGGCGGTGAGGTATATAAAAACCGTCTGAACGCTCTTGAAGCAATGCTTCCTTATATTTCAAAGTCAACAAACGAATATGTTCTTATGGCTGACTGCAATGTTGTTTGCAACCTTGACTACACAGAAATCATTGACGGTCACATAAAATCAGGTGCAGATATCACAATTGCATATAAAAGAGGTATTGCACCCAGACTCAGCCACGTTATGAGCTTTGAAATGGCAGAGGATAATAGAATAACCTCAGTTAAGATCGGTGAGACCGGTGATAAGGCATGTGATTATTCACTTAACATAATTGTAATGAGCAGAGTTCTTCTTGAAAGACTTCTCCGTTCAACTCAGGTAATGGGTCAGAGCAATTTTGAATTTGACATTATTGCCGCAAATGTAAACGCTCTTAAGATAAGAGGCCACAAGATTGACACCTATGCAAAGGTAATTGATTCACTTCAGAGCTATTACGATATCAGCATGGAGCTTCTTTCAGGCGAATACAGAGACTTGTTCAACAAGGAAAATCCTGTTTACACAAAGGTAAGAGACGATATGCCCGCAATTTACGGAATCTGTGCCGATGCCACAAATTCTCTTATTGCTGACGGCTGCATTATCAAGGGCACCGTTGAAAACTCAATCCTTTTCAGAGGTGTTTATGTTGCTGAGGGCGCAGTTGTTAAAAATGCAATCGTTATGCAGGACAGCTACATCAGCCAGGGCGCAAAGGTAAACTGTGCAATTCTTGATAAGAACGTTGTTATCAAGCCGGGCAGAGAAATCAGCGGCGCACAGACCTATCCGATTTATATCGGTAAGGATATTACTGTCTGATAATAGTAGTCAGTAGTCAGTAGCCAGTAGTCAGGGGTCGGCGGAGCCGACCAAAGGCTCAGTGCTTTGGTACTGACGGTATAAATCAGAAAAGTCTTATATTTTAATAAAGACAGGTAGAGTAGTCAGTAGCCAGTAGTCAGGGGTCGGCGGATCCGACCTGAGGGTTACGACTATTGCATTGACTGATAAAAAGCTTTTATTTAATAATGAAACAGGCAAAGCAGTCAGTAGTCAGTAGCCGGCAGCAAAAAAAGAGGTGAGTTGCTGTTAACGGTTATAAAGACTTAATAGTATGGCAAAAATCAATGGATTTAGTTGATGAGGTATATACCCTTGTCAGATTTTTGCCTAAAGAGGAAATGTTTGCTCTTTCTTCTCAGATGAGAAGAGCAGTGGTCTCTATTCCTTCAAATATAGCAGAGGGTTATGAAAGAAAATCCAAGAAAGAATACATTCATTTTCTTTCTGTTGCCAAAGGCTCAAGAGCAGAGCTTGAAACCCAATTGCTTATTTGTATCCGCCAAGGATATTTGTCAGCAGAAAAAACCGACAAAGCGTTCGGTTTAAGTAATGAAGTAGGAAAAATATTGAACATACTTATCAATAAAGAAAATTCCTGACTACTGGCTACTGACTACTGGCTACTTTGCCCGCAATTCAGAAAGGTATATAAAAACTATGAAAGTACTATACGTAACCAGCGAAGCTCTCCCCTTTATGGCCAGCGGCGGACTGGGTGATGTTGCAGGCTCACTGCCTCAGGCACTCAGAAAAAGGCTTATCGGTTGCCGTGTTGTTATGCCCTTGTATGACACCATAAAGCAGGAGCTTAAAGACAAAATGACATTTATCACAAACATTTCCGTGCCCGTTGCATGGAGACGCCAGTATTGCGGTATCTTCCAGGCAAAGCACGAGGGTGTTATCTATTATCTTATAGATAATCAGTATTATTTCAAAAGAGATACTATCTACGGTCACTATGACGATGCGGAACGCTTCACCTTCTTCTCCCGTGCAGCACTTGAAATTCTTCCCGTTGTTGATTTCAAGCCCGACATTATCCATTGTAATGACTGGCAGACAGCTCTTACACCTGTTTTTTATTCAACCTTCTATTCAAAGGATCCCTGGTATCAGGGAATAAAAACCGTATTCACAATCCATAACATTCAGTATCAGGGCACCTACGGTATGGAGCTTGTAAACGATGTTATCGGTCTTGATGCGAATGATACCTCAATTGTTGAATATGACGGCGACGTTAACTTTATGAAGGGTGCAATTGAATGTGCCAATAAGGTGACCACTGTTTCACCCTCTTATGCAAATGAGATTCTTGATCCCTGGTACAGCCACGGTCTTGATACAATTCTCAAACACCGTCAGTGGAAGCTTCAGGGTATTCTCAACGGTATTGATGTTAAGAACTATGACCCTGAAACCGACCCCAACATTGCAATGAATTACACCGTTGAAAATGTTAAACAGGGTAAGGCTGAATGTAAAAAGCAGCTTCAGGAAAACCTCGGTCTTCCTCAGAAGGCGGAAACACCTGTTATCGGTATTGTAACAAGACTTGTTTCCCACAAGGGTCTTGACCTTATCAAGGGTATTCTTGATGAGCTTCTCAGCACTACCGATGTGCAGATTGCCCTTTTAGGCTCAGGTGACTGGCAGTACGAAAACTTCTTCAAGGAAATGGCAGACAAGTACCCCGACAAGGTGGGAATCAGAATCGGCTTTGTGCCCTCCCTTGCAAGAAAGATTTATGCAGGTGCCGACCTGTTCCTTATGCCCTCCAAGAGTGAGCCCTGCGGACTTTCACAGATGGTTGCTCTTCGCTACGGAACAGTGCCCATTATTCGTGAAACCGGCGGTCTTCGTGACTCAATTACCGACAGCGGTGACGGAAAAGGTAACGGCTTTACCTTCAAGACCTACAACGCTCACGATATGCTCGGCGCAATAAGACGCGGTCTTGATGCTTACCACAACAAGGATTACTGGACAGCCCTTACAGAAAGAGCAATTGAATGTGATTTCAGCTGGGGCAAGAGTGCAAACGAATATATTAAAATGTATAAGCAGGTGCTTAAGGATTAATAAAAAGACGGCGAAGGAAAACTTCGCCGTCTTTTTTAGTAGTAAGTAGCAAGGACTCCCTCCGTCTTCGCTCCGTTCAGCTGCCTTCTCCAAGGAGAAGGCGTTGCCTTTGTCCTCTCCCTCTTTGAGGGTGTCACAAAGTGACTGTGTGAGTATATCCGCTTATATTCTGTGGGCACAAAATATCGGCTACACTTCAAATCGGACGCAATTCCGAATTCCGAATTCCGAACTCCGAATTCTCAACTATCAAATTAACCAAACCAAAACGGGCATTTTCGTCAAAAGAGCCAATTTTTAATAATTTATAAAGGAATTTAACTTTCATTATTGACTTTATTGATTTTAGAATGATATACTGATACTAACTAAAAGTGACTCTTTATGCCCTTTTGGGGTTTCAGTATGCCGTAAAACGGTCAGGTCAGGGACCGGGCAGGCTGATTTTCTGAGGGGAAAAGTGTATCACAGTGAATTTCGTTTTTACGGCAAAAGCCGTTTTATGAAATAAACAGGTTAATTTTTATTAAGGAGGAAATCTTAATGAAAAATCAATTCAAAAAAAGTTTATCACTCATAATGGCAGTGCTTATGGTACTGTCCTGTTGGGTATGGGTTGCTCCCACCAAAGCATCCGCTGTAGACGGTGACGTCAACGGTGACGGCGTGCTTGACTACAAAGACGGTGCGTATTATATTAAGCTCATAACTTATTGTGAGAATGGTGGTCAGACAAATGGCGCAACCTTTACATTTAAGTACAAAAAGAATAATGGTATGTCAAAAGAAGAATCTACATATACGTATACAGTAAGTGGCAACCCCTGGGATAAAGGCAATACATATACAGTAATTGAAGGTTATATCCCCGGTTATCCCACAAGCGTTAATTGGCATATGGAATTGGATTGGTCTAGAGCAGAAAGACATGAGAACATCCACCTTTTGATTGGTAAAGATGCTGCTAACTGTAATACCTTGGCTTTCGGTTATGATAACTATACCTTCGAGCACACTTTCACAGGCACAAAGAATTTCGACTGTAACCTTAAATTCCCTGAAGGTCTTGAAACTCCCAGACCGAATAAGGACAAGTCTTTCTTCTATGATAACAACGGTAATGATTTCACAGGTAACACCCTTGTAACTATTCCCGATACAGGTGACAGCACTGTTATTTCAAAGGATTTCAATGTCCAGCTTTGCGACCAGTACGGTGTTTATTGGTATAATACACCTAACTTCAACCTTTCAAAGGCTGAAGGCGGTACAACAGATATGGCTGATGAAGAAGCAGGCTTCTGGTGGGTTGACAGAGGCACATCAGGTAAATCTGTAACTGTTAAGATTAATGAGCAGATGCAGAAGTCCCTTTCACTTCCTCTTTCTAATACTGACGGATATGAAGATTACTATATTGTTGCTTCACTTACCGAAAATGACGGTACTGCAATTCTTTCAAGAAAAATCAGAGTTACATTCCCCAAGTATGACTGGAAGTTTAACACAACCGTAAGCGGTTCAGCATATACTGCAGATAAGATTATAATGAATGACGGCACATTTTATGATGCCAATAATGACAATCAGCCCGATGCACATTTTGAGAAAGCAGATTATCTTGCATATAATCAGAAGGCATCTGTTTATCCTGTAAGTGCTGAAAGAGAAGGCTTTACCTTCCTCGGCTTCTGGACTCAGCAGCAGCCTCTTGTTGCAGGTATGCCCGGCGATCCTTTCTCCCTTGAAAGTGATTTCAAATATCCTATCAGTCAGGCAAATTATGATGCTCTTACTGATGAAGAAAAAGCAGGCTATGTTGTAGCCGGTGAACAGTGGAATTCCAAGGATTCCGCAATGCTTAATACAGAAGGAAACAAGAACTACTATGCATGGTGGCTTTCAGACGATATCAATGTTAAGTTCTATGATATCGACGGTAAGTACCTTCTTGAAAAGACCGTAAAGGCAGGTCAGGGTAACGGTGCAATTACATGGCCCACTCCCACACAGCAGTATGTAAGCGGTGCATTCACTTACAGTAACTTTAACGGTATATGGGAGCACACAGACGGTACAGAGGTTAATTCACTTAACCATACCTTCTGGAAGGACCTTGTTCTTACTCCTGTTTATAAAAATGTAAGCTTTGATAATAAGTATAACATTGCTTTCTTTAATGCCTACGGTGCAAACGGTATGTATGGCTATACCAAGGAATATACATACAGAGAAACAGCAAGTGTTCCTGCTACTTCTGAAATGACAGAACTCAGCGAAACCGACGCATATACTTATACCTTTGAGGGCTTTGTAAACTGGAAGCCCGAAAACGGTAACTACCATATTATGCTTGAAGACGTTGATTTTGATGAAGCCGGTCACGCACTTAACCTTGTTGAAGATTTTACCGTAAGAGATGATGTTTCATATTATCCCGTATACAGACGCCATGTTAAGAACTACGATGTTTATTTTGAATACATCAACGAACAGGCTGATTATGTAGGCAAATTTATTAACTTCAATTACGGTGATAAAATTACAGCTCCCGAGGGCGTTCCCTCAGTTTACGCTTCAGACGGTTATGAATATACTTTCCTCGGCTGGTCAAAGAACGGTCAGGACGTTATTAACCTCAGCCAGGAAACCTGCCTTCCCAATGCAGAATATTATGCAGTTTATTCTGAAGGTGTTCCCACTCCCTACACAATTTCATTTGTATATAAGAATGAAAAGGGCGAGGATGTAACATATACAACAGAAGTTGACCATGGTGACTATATTCCCTATGAGTTTGTTGAATCCCTTAAGGATAAGCCTTACGGCACATTTGATGACGGCGAAAGCCAGCTCAGCTTTGACCTTGAAAACGGTAAGTGGAATTACAACGGTAAGGATTACACATATGATGAGCTTACCAACTATTCCCCCACAGGCCACACAACCTTTACCGCTGTTTATGAAGACGGTATCCCCTTCTACACCGTAACCTATAAGGACGGCAACAACAGCAAGGATTACAGACGCCTTGAGGGTGAAGTTCTTCCTCAGTGGACATATGAGGTTGAAGTTGAAGGCGGCGAGAAGGAAGAAAAGGATTACCTTCCCGCAATTGCAGACACTGATGACGGTCGTTACACCTTCCTCGGCTGGTATGATGAGCCTCAGGATGATATCGCTGCAACCAACGGTACAAAGTATGAGGTTGGCGTTACACCTGTTACAGGTAATGTAACTCTTTATCCTCAGTTTGCATTCGGTAAGTTTGAATATCACATTCAGTTCGTAAACTATGACGGCTCAGAGCTTATCAAGGGCACATTCAACTATCAGGATTCACTTGGCGAAATTACTTATGAAGCAAAGAATCTTGCTGTAAGACCCGCTGACAAAACCTACACATATCAGTTCATCGGTTGGGACAAGAAGGTTCCCGAATTCTGTGAAGGCGGCGAGCCCGACAGCACAATCACATTTGTTGCTCAGTATAAGCCCGTATATATCTATTATAATATTGATTGGCTCAATGATGAGGCTGCAACAACACCTCTTAAAACAAGTAAGTATATCTACGGCGACAGAATCTTTACTCCCTCAGTATCTCTTACTGCTCCCGAGGGTAAGGTATTCGCAGGTTGGTATTATAAGGATGCAGAAGGCGTTGAGCAGGCATACAACCGTAACATCACTGTTACAGGCAATATGCAGTTCTATGCAAAGTATGAAGTAGCTCCCGCTGTTTACACAGTAAAGGTTGTAACAGGCAAGAATGTTGACGATTACTCATTCACTGTAAAAGAAAATGCTTCTCTCAATAATCTTGTTTCAGATCCTGTTGCAGGTTATATTGATGAAACCTATCACGATGCATTTGCAGGTTGGTATACAACTCGTAACGAAGTTAAGAATGACGAAACAGGCGAAATCACATATACTTACGAGAATTCCTTCAATGTTAAGACTGATGTTGTAACAAGCGATATTACTCTTTATGCAACATATACAAAGGGCACTCACGTTCTCAACAAGAGTGAAGTTGAAGAAAATCCCACCTATCCTATGGCAGGCTACACCGATTATGACGGCACAGAGGTTCCCGCTGATGACGGTAAGGGTGCTATGACCGTATGGTGTGAATGTAATAAGGAAAAAACAAAGAAGAGCGAAGATATTGCTGCTCTTACTGATACAAAGGCTCCCACAGGTACCGGTTATATCGGCTCAAAGTGGAACACTGATGACGGTGATATCAACGATGTAGTTTATGCATCAGCTAAAACAAGTCTTATCCTTACAACAAGCGATACAGGTGATAAGAACGTTCAGTTCAATCCCTCAGCTCTCGGTATCGGTGTTCAGGAAATTCATGCAGCTATTTATCCCGCTGATGATCTTATTACAGTTGATAATATCAAGTTCACAGACGGTGCTTTTGCTCCCGAAAAGGGCTTATGGACAAAGATGTATGACTGGAATGTAATCCAGACATCACTTATCCAGTATTACGGCGGCTGGGATAAGGTTCCCTCCGTATATCAGAACTACCCCGGTAATGCAACCGGCAATGTTGGTGCTTACAACGTAACTGACGGTGAAACCTACAAGGTTTATGCAGTTATTGTTGATAAGGCAGGCAACTGGTCATTTATGGAAACCTGCAAATTCATATATGATGCAACTGCTCCCGCAGTAGAATTTACAGGCTACTCAAACACCGCTAAGGATAAGTTCTGCGGTGAGGCTACAATCAATGTAACCGAAACAAACGCATTCACCGTTACAGCTAACGGTACAGAGCTTGAAGCTGACGCTGACGGTGCATACAAGATTGCAGCTCCCGGTTACTACAATGTTGTTGTTGAAGACATTGCAGGCAACAAGGTAAGCAAGTATGTAACAGTTACAGCAGGCCATGATATGCAGGAATATGTTGTTGAAGCAACCTGCGAGGACAACGGTCTTAAGACAGTTAAATGTTCAGTCTGCGGTTGGATTGATGAAGCAGCAGCTGAAGAAATTGAAACAACAGGCCATAAGCTTGAAACAAAGCACGTTGCAGCTACCTGCACAGAAGACGGCTATGATATCATAACCTGTGCAAAGTGCGGTATTACAGAAAATAATTACTACGGTGAAGATCATGAGCTTCTTTATCCTGCAAACGGCCACAGCTATAAGAAGGTTGGAGGCAGTGAAGAAAACGAAGTTATCGTAACTCTTCCCGCAACCTGTATGGCAGAAGGTAAGGGCTACAACCTTTGCACAGTCTGCGGCTACAGAAATATCGTGACTCTTGATGTAAATCCCGAAGCACACAATCCTTCACCTGTTAAGGTTGTTAAGGCAACATGTACAATGGAAGGCTCCAGAACTCAGGTATGCCGTTACAATCCTAACCACGTACTTGTAAGTGAAACTCTTCCCCTTGCCGAACACACCTACGGCTGGAGAGTTGAATCAGAAGCAGGCTGCTTCGAAGGCGTAAAGGCTGAGGACGGCACATGGGCAGAAGCACCCGAATACGGCCTTGAGGTTGAGTACTGTACAAAGTGCGGTGCTGACCACTATGACGACGAGGGTAACCTTGTAACCCGTCCTATTGAAACACTTAAGAAGCACTTCTGGATTGCTACAAAGACAGATAACGGCGATACAATCACTATTGATTATCATTGTCAGAACTGCTCAGCAACCAAGGAATCTGTAACAGTTGATAAGGAAAAGGAAATCACCTACAAGGTAGAATTCATCGTTGGTGATGCAGTAACTGAATTTGAAGTTACACGCGGTGCATCCGTTGCAGAAGATGCAATCGCAGCTCCCACAAAGGCAAACAGTGAAGACGGCAAGCACAAGTACACCTTTGCAGGCTGGTTCACAGAAGGCAACGAAGAATATATCCCCGGCAATGCTGTTTACAGCGACCTTAAGCTTTATCCCAAGTTTACAGAAAGCAACATTATTTATGAAATCCAGTTCGTTAAGGTTAAGTCCTTCAAGGAAGTAACTGTTGACGGCGAGACAAAGATTGCTTATACCTATGAAGATCCCAACCTTGAAGCTGTTACAACTCTTACAGGCTTTAAGGGTGCACCGAACAGAAAGCCCTCTGCTGATCCCATTCTTAAGGGTAACGACAAGTACACCTTTGAATTCAAGGGCTGGAAGAACTCTGCAGGCGTAATTGTAGAAGACTTCACCGTTCAGGACAGTGCAACATACTATGCAGTATACGAAGAAACAAAGAATGAATACAATGTAGTATTCATGAACGGCACAGAGCCCTTCTATGTAATTGAAGGCCTTGCAGCCGGTGATGATGCAGTTTACAACAAGAGGGATGCCGAAGGCAACCTTGTATATCCCACAAAGGCTCCCACAGCTGACGAGCACTACACCTTCGACGGCAAGTGGTACACAAGTGCTGACTGCAAGCAGGAAGCTGACCTTACCGATATTCAGGCTAAGACAGTTGTTTATGCAGGCTTTACAGCAGCAGACCACGACTACGACGACGGTACAGTTACTCAGGCTCAGGCTTGCGATAAGGAAGAAATCACTAAGTTCGTTTGTGAAGTTTGTGATTATGAAAAGGTAGAAACCACCAAGCCTGTCAAGGGTCACACAAAGGACAGCGGCACATACGACGCTGAAACCGGTGAAAACATTTATAAGTGTGTGGATTGCGGCACAGAGCTCGAACGCACAAAGGCATCTTACACAATCAAGTTCTTCAATGATAACGGTCTTGCAATCGATATGATTACAGCTCCCGCTAACACAGAGGTTAAATTTGATTACGGTGAAAATGATGCAAACCTTCCCACTAAGAAGGCTGACGCTCAGTACACCTACACCTTCGCCGGCTGGAAGGCTCCCGACGGAACAGAGTACAAGAAGGGTGCAGAGCTTCCCAAGGCAACAGCTGATATCGTTTACACTGCTTACTACACAAGCACTGTACGTACTTACACAGTAAGATTCGCAAATGTAAACAAGGATGTTGTTTATGAGGTTGAAGGCGTTGCATACGGCACATCAGTTGATACAATTGATACAGCTAAGAAGTACGCTTACACCGAAGCTAAATATGGCGGCAAGAAAGCTAATGCTGACGGCCACTATGTATTCAGCGGTTGGGATGCAGATATCCACAATATCGTTGGTGACACACTTGTACGTCCTCAGTTCGTTCTTGAAGCTCACAGCTTTGACGGCGGCAAGGTAACAGGAGCAACCTGCACAACTCCCGGCGGTACAAAGTACACATGTGCTTGCGGCTACTCATATATGGGTACAGAAACAGTTCCTGCTATCGGCCACGATATGAAGGTTGTTAAGACAATTGAACCCGACTTCACAGAACAGAAGGACGGTAAGAGAATTTACGAGTGTCAGAACGCAGGCTGTGACTACACATATGAAGAAGTTATCAGCGGTAAGCTTGCAGAAATCAAGGTAACCGTTAAGGATACCGCAGGCAACCCGATTTCCAACGCTCTTGTTCAGCTTTACAGCAAGGCTGACGGCACTCAGAAGGGCGGCGACAGAACCGGTTCATCAGGTGTTGTAACATTCTATGTACAGCCCGGTGAATACACCGTAACTGTTAAGGTTGACGGTGTTGGCGATACAAGCTATGATGTTTCCGTTGATGAAGACGGCAACACAACCGGCAACCAGGATCAGGTAACAATTGATAAGCCTGCTGAAGAAGAACACAAGTGTGAATGCTCTTGCCACCGTAACAATTTCTGGGGTGCATTCTTCCGATTCTTCCAGAAGATTGTTAAGCTCTTTACAGGCAAGGCAAGCTGCTGTGCAGATCCCGATTCAAGAATCTGACAGTAAATCAGGCATAAAATTTCACAGGACACACTCCGATAAGGGGTGTGTCTTTTTTTGTATTTAAATATACAGGTGAGAAGGGAAATAAGGCTAAAATATACAATACCTTGTTTAAAAAGACAGTAATTTTCCAGAAAGTCAATATATTGTGCTTTCATTTTATGATATAACTATATAATGTAAAACCCTTTTCAAGGACTTAAAAGCCTTATTTGTAAGGGTTTTTGCTCCACAAGTAAAACTTAACAAAATAAAATAACGGCATATATGCAAAATGTAGAATTCAAAAAAAATTAAGAATTTATATTGAAAAATTTGACTTCTGATGATATACTACCTATAGTTATAGGTGTCTCTATGGGCATTTTGCACCCTTTTTTAGGGTGTAGCTCGGTATTAATATAGGGAATCCTATTTATAACATACATATTCTTTCATATAAGGAGGAAAATTTTATGAAAGTTGGTAAAAAAGTACTAAGTTGCGTACTCGCTATCATTATGATAGTATCCAGCGTTTCAGTGTGTTTCGGCGTTTTTGGCGCAGGTAACACAATTGACAACCTTATGAACAGAATTGAGCTTAACCACGAAGCTCTTGCTGACTTCATTCTTAAGGTTGAAACTCTGGAAGCGAAGATTGCGGCAGCTACAGACCCGGTTGTTAAAGAACAGCTCGGTGCTCAGCTGACGGAGGCTAAGAAGAGTATACCGCAACAGGCAAATGCATCGCAGTGGAAGGTAGAGGTTGACTCAGCATCCGGCGGATGGACCTGGGTTGCCCGCACTTATGCTGAAGCAGCAAAGGTTGTTGTTCAGAATAAGGATAAGCATACCTACTACGGCATTTACAAAGAAATTCTTGATCAGGTTAATGCTGCAAGAGCAGGTAGAGATACCGCTATGGCTCTTGATAAGTATGACGAGATTCTTAAGTATTTTGCATTTGGTGAAACAGAAGAAGTAGCCGGCGGAGCATATGCAACTCCCAAAGTAATCACCCTTAATATCGGTGCAGGCTTTGACGTGCTCAAGTGGGCTCCTGATTACAACGAGATTCCTACAAATGCTGCAGAACTTCAGCTTTACAACAGCTGGGTTAAGTTCGGTATGTCCACAGTAGGTGATGAAAACAACGGTCTTGTTGGTATTAATGAAGCTGATATCACCTTTGATATGCAGAACCAGAACTCTGAAATGATTGCTTCTGCTCTTGACGTTGTTAAGCAGTCAATCATCAAGTTCATCGATCTTGCTGATAATGGTCTTACAGAAACAACACCCGAAGGTGAAGAAATTACATACCTTCCCTGGTTTACAACAAACTTCTCAGATCTTGCTGCAAATGATCCTGAGCTTCTTAACAAGACTGTTATGCAGATTTCAGAGAAGATTGTTGAATTCGATACCGCTATTGCAACTGCACAGGTTGGTAACACTGCTGATATCTGGAATGCATACGTAAGTCCTGCTATCACAGGTAACAGAACATGGGCAGAAGTTAACCGTTGGTACGAAACTGAAATCGTTGGCTATATCGCAGAGGCTTATGCTGCTCAGTATAAGGCTCAGTTTGAGGCTGCCTTCGCAGCAGCTGATGCTCTTGGCGAAACAGCTACAGGTGACGCTCTTTACGAATATTACTGTGAAGTTCAGGATATTCTTACTGTACTTGACGAAACCGTTGCTTACGTAAACGGTGAATCCATCAACATCGCTGACCAGATCATCGATGCTTTTGACGGTGGCAGAGAATATTACAACACTGTTCTTTCAAGAAGAGATACTCTCGGTTATCACACCGCATCAAAGTTCTCAGTAGAATGGGCCGAAAGATACAACGAAATCTATAACTTCAACCTTGTCGACTCCAAGGCTTCTGTTGCTATGGGTCACGTTTGGGAAAAGTGCGACGGTAACTGCGGCACAACCTGTAACGGCGAAGGCAACGGCCAGGAAGACTATGTTGCAGGCACTGACTGCACATACGGTTGGACAGATGTTGATGAAGACGGTATCATCACTAAGGATGAGCAGACTGCAACAGTTCCCCACTGTATCCATGTTGACTATAACGAAGCTCTTGCTTTCTATACAAAGGCAGCTGCACTTGTTGCTGACTTTGAAGCAAAGGTATTCCCCCTTGTAACAAACGAAGCAGGCGTTATTGCATTCGACCGTATCGCAACCGAAACTCTTAACGAAAAGAGCTGGAATGCTTTCTATGCAACCTATCAGAAGGCAAACCTTAACCTTAACGGTGCTAAGTATATTGATATTAAGGCAAAGATGGATGCATTTATCGGTTCAGTCCGTCTTTCCGGTGGTATGTCCTATAATGTTATCAAAACATATCACGATGAATTCATAGCACTCGGCTATACAGAATGTAAGGAGCTTTCAACAAATCCCGCTACCAAGGATATCTTTACAGAAATCTTCGGTGAAGCAGGAATGACTCCTTATGACAACTTCATAAATGACCTCAAGCGTCGTGCCGGTGTTCGTATTTATGAACAGCTCGACAGAATTGCAATATACTACGGCGAAGGCGGAAACAATGTTACATATTATAACTTTGAATCAATCCTTGCCGCTGAAGCAGCTCTTGAAGCTCAGCAGGGTGCCCTCTTCACCTTCCTCAGAGCTAAGCCTGCTTATAATCCCGATGCTGACCAGTTCTTTGACATCGTAAAAGACGAAGAAGGCAACGTGATTTCTCGCACACAAAAAGAAGGCGTTCTCATTTATGATATCGATAACGACCTTGGTGCAAAGTACGAGGAGGTTTCTCCTTATACAGTCAGAGCCCAGGAGTTCAAGGATAACCTTTCTCTTATGAGAATGGAAGCTAACCTTAACCCCGCAAGCGGTCTTACAAGTGATCAGACTATCCTTGCTTACCTGTTTGACAGATATAACGGTGCTAACAACTATGCCGGTTCCTACTATGACTATATGTGGGTAAGCGGTAAGGGTCAGCTTGACTATGACACTATTGCAGATCTTATTGCAAATGTTGGTCTCGGTCTTGGCGGTAAGGATACTGCAGCTCTTATGGACGAAATGGTTAAGAAGTTTGACAAGATGATCATTTCTTCTGACCTTGGTACAGTTCTTGATGCCCTTACAGCAAACGCTGAAACCGGTGAAGGTCTTCTCGGTACATGGGATATCACATATACCTTCAATAACCCTGACGGTACAACAACCACAAGAACCAAGGGTGATAAGGTTCAGAACGTTCGTGAAATGCTCATTAACCTTATTATGGGTCTTCTTTACGGCGGCTCACTCCAGAATCTTCTTATATCCCTTTACGGCCTTCTCGGTAACGTAATTATGGACCTTGATATGGATATTCCTGTTCTCGGTCAGGTTGGTGCAAAGCTTCCCGAATACCTCCGTGGTGCTATTCCTCTTATGCCCCACTGGTTCACAGAAAACTGGACCGATACACAGATAAATAAAAAATATTCATGTAACCAGACAGGTGTTCGTTGGTACAAGTGGTTTGACGGCTCACTTCTCGGCTCAGGCTACAACTATGAAAACGCACTTCGCGTTCTTGCACAGGCTCCCCGTCATGATTCAGGTAAGGACACCAAGTCCTTCTGGGACAGCGAAAACAGACCCAACTTCGGTACATATGCAGGTCTTCCCGCAGATGCTTGGGAAACCTACGAGCCCGACGAAATCTGGCATGTAAGAAACAATGTTGACCTGTTTAAGTCACTTGCTGCTGCAGCCTGCGGTCTTGCTGCACCTCTCGGTACAATCCTTTGTGCAAACGATGCAACGCTCCGTGCAAAATCAGACATTCTCAGTATTGAGCTTAACGCTATTGCTCATAACGCAGGTGACCCCCTGTACGACAGACTCTTCATTCCTCTTTATGAGCTTCTTGGTATTACTCAGTACAGCACATCCAACCCCTACGGTTACAGAACCGGCAGTGAAATGAAGAATGCAACTGCTATTGCCGGCTACCTTGAAGGCGGCGACACAACACCTTATGTTCTTAACTACGGTGTTACAATGTGGGAATATGTTCTCACTCCGCTTCTTAACTGGATGGAAACCAAGCTCTTCGTTAATCCTCTTGAAACTATTCTTGGTCTTCTTCCCAACCTCTTCTGTGCTATTGAATACAACCAGATTCTTCCCAAGGCTAAGAACATCGCTCTTGAGTTCAAGCTTGACCTCTTCGGCGGTATCAGCCTTTACACTCTTAAGGTTTGGGATCTTGTAGCTCCCCTTCTTGACAACCTCGGTCTCCAGCTCGATAAGGGTCTTGACGGCGTTGTTAACATGCTTCTTCAGGTAACAAGAACGAATAAGGCAACCTATGATGCTGAAATGGCAAAACCGGAAGCAGACAGAGCTAAGTTCCTTATGAAGGCTGTAGTTATTGACGGTCAGAAGGTTTATGACCTTTACGATAAGGACGGTAATGTAATTCAGCGAAATGTTGACGTTGCAAAGCTTACAGAACAGTATCCCGACGGCCTTCCCAACGAACAGTATACTTCACTTCGTCAGGAAGTATATGTTGATAAGGACGGTAACTATTATTACAAACCCGGTCTTCTTGCTCAGACCCTCTTCGGCACAGGCGACAAGGGCTATAACGAAGGCTACCTTGAAATGCTTAACTTCAATAAGAAGTCAGGCCTTGGTACAGTTCAGCTTTATGTTCCCGTTAACCGTATAATCTCAATGGGTACTCTTACTCAGAAGACAGTAACCGGTACTAACAGCTCATGGACTCTTTACCACATCAACGCTGACGCAGGTGACGTTCTTCTCTCACTCTTCCGTTGGCTTATGAACGACGGTGTTGTTCCCAAGCTTCTTCCTCTTCTCAACGGCCTTCTCGGCGGCGGTGAGGCAACAGAAGAAGGCGGTTCAAGCGTTTCAATCATTGATACAATTGTTCCCATTATCGATGGCCAGGCTGATACAGTTATAGCTATCCTTATTTCACTTCTTAATGAATATAACATTAATCTTTACAACTATGTTGATACTTATAAGAACTTAGTTGAAAATAAAACCGGCGAAAAACTCCAGTATACTAACTTTGGCTCAAAAGACGCTGACAATGACAAGCAGCCCGACTTCGTTATCGGTAAATATCTCTCCGAGTCACTCGCAGACATGGCTACCGAAGGCGCTAACACAACTGACGCTCAGAAGCTTGCCAAGGTTGACTTTGCAATTTCCAATCTTGACGGACTTATCAACACAGTAGTTCCCTCAATCATTCCCGTTGTACTTCCCATGCTTGATGACCTTCTTAAGGGTGACATCGGCGATATCGTTAAGCCTCTTCTTGGTCCTCTTGAAAATGTAAAGAAGGGCGATACCCTTGCAGACATTATTGCTGACGTTCTTGTTCAGGACGGCGTAATGCAGCTTCTCATCGAGCTTCTTGTTGGTACCGGTGAACAGAAAGAGGAAACTCTTGAAGACGGTACAAAGGTTCCCGCATACCAGAAGGATGCAGACGGTAACTATGTTCTTGACGAAAACGATCAGAAGATTCCCGTAATGGATACAGGTCTTCTCGGCGGTATCCTTGGCGGCGGTATGCTCGCAAACCTCCTTCCTGCTCTTGCAGATATGGACATTGACATCACACCTTACGGCTTCTATAAGAAGGCTACAGGCACATCTATTGCAACATGGATTCAGAGCTGTGCAACAGCTGAAGGTGTAAGCGTACAGAACCTTACATGGGCCGGAATGAAGGCTCCTGCTGAAGGCTTCAAGTGGTTCAATGTTGCAGCTGACGCTTCAGCAGAAGTAAAGGTTGATGCATTCTTCAACCTTCTTGCAACATTCCTCAATCCTCTTAACCCCATCCTCTTCCTCATCTTCAGCGGTCAGGACATCACACTTCTTGATGAGCTTACCATTGAAGGTAACCCCGGCTATCAGAGAGCAATGACTCTTCTTATCGAAAGCCTCGGCTTCGGTAATGTTAAGATTGTAGGCACAAACTACACAGCTTCTATGTCCAGAGGTGACTACCTCAGATATGTTCACGGCAGTACAGACGGTAACACAATACCCAAGGACGGCAGATTCTGGGCAACAGCTAACTCACCCCTTATGCCTCTGTTCACAGCTCTCAGAGCATTCCTCGTTGGTGACGATGCAACAGGTGCACTCGGTCTTCTTGAAAGTCCTCTTACAGCACTTCTCAAGATGATCCCCAACCTTGCATACCTTCTCTATTCATACGAGACAGACGAGCTTGATGAATCCGGTGCAAGAGTTAAGACTAACAACCTTGCTCAGGCTGCTAAGAATCTTATCGCACCCGTACTTGCTCTTCTTGATATTATTGACCCCGTTCTTTCAAGAGCTCTTGAGCTTGACATTGAATCACTTCTTGATTCATTCCTGAACGTTGAAAATATGCTTAACGACCTCATTTCCGGCCTTGTTGAAGGCTCAGAGCTTGACACAGGCAAGGAGATTGTGGTTTCAAAATTTGTTGACTTCGGTGCACTTGCAATTTACGGCGGTAAAGCAAATAAGGACGCTATTTCACACACAGAGGGTGTTGGCGGATACTTCACTGAATTCGCAGGCTCACCCGCTCAGACCCTTATCACTCTTGTTCGTTCAATTATGACCGATGACCTTATCGATATGTTCGTTGATATGTTCATGGATTACTACGCAACAACAGAGCAGGGTAAGGATATCACAGACGAAAACCGTGAAGACTGGGCTCGCGTACGTGACATCGTTCTTGCACTTTCAGTTCGTGCAAAGACTCCCGCAACATTTGAAAACGGCAACTATAACGGTACCGGTGTTGACCTTATCGTCGGTCTTGTTGTTGACCTCTTCACAGACTATGTTCCCGGTCAGGGCGTAGATATGTTCTACCAGAAGATGGCATCAGAAGAATATTCCGATGAAATCATGGCAAAATACGGTGTTCCGCACGTTCCCTATCAGTGGGAAAACATCACAAAGGATGAAAATGACGATTATCTCTTCACTCCCGGTGATGTTGAAGAAACACTCGACAGCTTCGATGCAGTTATCAGAAAGGCTGCTCCCGATGTTATAGACATCCTTACTTCACAGGGCATTCTTGACCTCAGCTCACTCGGTATTGAGCTTAACGGTGAGTCAACAACTCTCTATGGAGTACTTACTCAGCTTGTAGAGGACTTCCTCTTCACAGATGATATTATGATAACTGTTGCTAACCTGCTCGCTTCACTTCTCGGTGGCGGCGGATTAGTAGGCGATATCCTTCCTCTTGTTAAGGATGCAGGTATTGACATTACAGCAGTTTCAATTTATAAGAGAACAGCAGCAAACAGTGCTCTTCGTGAATTCATGGCTTACGGTATCGAAGGCGGTATTGACGCAGACGGTAAGATTACCGTTGACGGTAAGAAGCGTGAAATCACATGGGCTGACATTGCTGACGAACACGGCTATCAGGCATACGAATATGACGAACACGGCAACCTTGTAATGGACGGCAATGACGCTAAGCTTGCTTTCGCTAAGAAGCTCTCCGTTGACGAAAACGGCAAGCCTGTTTATGAGGTTGACGAAAACGGCGAATTCGTACTTGATGCACAGGGCAACAAGATCCAGGCTCAGGAAGATGATCTTGACAAGCCCACAATGAAGCTTATCACAAGCGTTTACGTCCAGGAAAAGAAGGACGGTAAATACGTATATACCTATAAGGGTAAGGATGCAGACGGCAACTCCGCTGACCTTGAATATCTCAGCGAATTTGCTAATGTTGAATCCTTTGCTGTTCAGGAATTCGAAGAAGACGGCACAACTCCCAAGAAGGACGAACAGGGTAACGAAGTATGGACTAAGTATGCCCTTAAGGCAGTATATACAGACGAAGAAATTCCCGGTGCATGGTCATGGGATTTCGACGATGTTGAATCACGTGGTTATCAGGACCACATCTACGGTAAACTCAGCTACTTTGTAGACAGCGTATGGGAAATCATCGGCGGTCTTGAAGATATCCTTGAAGCTCTCTTCTTCGGTGCTGATACCAATAAAGCAGTTAAGCTCTTTGACACACTTAATATTGAAGGTACCGACGGCTTCGAAGATACACTTCTTCCTCTTCTCCGTGGCTTCGGTCTTGACGCTATCCTTTCAAACCTTAACACCACTCAGGTAACTGTTGTTGAAGGTGAAACCGTTGAAGGCAAGTTCGTTGACGAAAACGGCAAGGTATGGGAAGATGAAGCTAAGACCAATCCCTACACTATGCTTGAAGAACTCAACAACGAGCGTAGAGAAACCTACGGTGACGCTAATGTTAACGCTATCCCCGCAAACCTTGTTAAGGGTAATGCAGGTATGAGACGTTCACTCGGTACTTGGAGAAATAAAGCAACAGGTGAAATTGAAGCAGAAGCCTTCAAGAACTTTGCAAGCGGCAGAGATTGGTTCGCAGAAGAAAAGAACGGAACAATCTATTTCGACCAGGCAGAAGGCTATGATATGGCTACCTTCCTTAAGGTATTCATCAACTATGTTCTCTACTTCGTTGAAATCCTTGCTTCCTATCCCATCTCAACTCTTATGAGTGCTCTCCCGACTCTCGCATACTTCATCGTAGGCGACGGTCTTAACGAAATCGTTTCCAACCTTCTCCGCTTCCTCACTGTTCTTACCGACAGACTCGCTCCCATCCTTGCTATTGATGTTAACGATATCGGTGCAGGTCTTGTGGATATGCTCGGTACAAACGAATGGGGCACCTTCCAGGAAATCTTCAAGTTCTATATCGACGATAACGATACAGAAACTAAAGAAGATGACGTAAAGGTTTACGACGAAATCACTTATGACGAAAACGGTAAGGTTGTAACAGTTCAGAAGCCTGCTGCAGAAAAGGAAATCTCTCTTACAGAGTCACTTGTATCCTTCGTTGCTAACATCAAGCTTCCCATCGGCGGCAAGGAATACAGACTTACTGCTCTTATCGATGCAGAATCCGAAGCTCAGGCTCTCGCAATTGAAGAAGCAGGTAAAGATGATAAGGGTGTAGTTTCTTCTGAAAAGCTTGAAGAAGCACGTCAGGTGCGTTCAGCTGCCCTTACAGAATGGTTCAAGTCAATCGCTGCTCTCGGTGAACCCTTCGGCAAATCAACAGATACTGATCTCTTTGGCAACCACTCTTACGTTGACGCTAACGGTCAGAAGCATAATGTTCCCGATGAATACCTCGGCTATGTAAAGATTGACGCTTATAACGGCCAGATCAACGTTCCCAAGAATGATATGTTCATGTTCATTCTTGACTTCGTATTTGAAAACACAACCCTTCAGGAGGTTCTCGGCGGTCTTCTCGGCGTGGATGTTACTGATGAAAACGGTACAGATGCTGAGCTGGTTGATGAACTTCTTACAAACGTATTCAAGAATCCTGACCACCTTATTGACCTTATTGTTGCTCTGTTCACAACATACACAGTAGCTCCCAATAAGAACATCCCCTTCATCGACATTGAAGAGTATCATTACAACTTCTATGACGAAGACGGTAACACAACATATCAGGATATTCTTCCTCAGATTCAGGCAGGCACATATGCAGGCTCTGAAATCTCCCGCGTAAAGACAGCTTACGCTATTGATAACCTTGACAACCTTGTTGGTACTGTTCTTAACCTGTTTAAGAAAGACCTTGTTAAGGAAGGCGGCCTCTTCGACGGTATCTTCACCGAAGAAGATGATATCAGCCTCAGCGCAGCAGTTAACGGTCTTCTTGAAGATCTTCTCTTCACAGACGATATGATTAACGACCTTCTCGGTATGCTCGTTGGTCTTCTTTCAGGCGAAGGCGTTGGAGACATCATTGGTATTATTACTGATATTCTCAATAGCGCAACAGGTATTGATATTTCAACAGCAGCATTCGCAAATAATGATACTCTTAAGGAAATCATTATGAAGGACGGTAAGGCTCAGACCTGGTCCGAAATTGCTGAAGCTAACAAGCAGTACGAATATAAGTACGAAACAATTGACGAAGACGGCGAAACTGTACTTAAGGACGGCGAACCCGTTTACGGCACATACTTCAACGTTTCCGCAACAGCCTCATCCGCAAAGGTTGACGCTGACGGCGACGGTGACGAAGACGACACAGTTACTCTTATCCCTGTTTACAACCAGAAGCAGAAGCAGAACGATGCTAAGGAATACGAATACTGGTATTATGCATCAGAAGCCGATGAGACTGACGATGTAAGAACTACGTACTTTGATAAAGAACAGAATAAGGCAGAGTATGTAATTCCTGCAACTGATGACGCTCCCGAGCAGAAGTTCGTACTTACTGCAGTTATGGTTGACGATACAACAAGCCAGAAGACAGCAGTTAAGTTCGATAAGCAGTGGAACATCGTTGTTGAAGGCGATACAGCTGCATCACGTAACAACTTTATAACTGTTCTCTGGGATGTTCTTGAACCTCTTTCACCTGTTCTTGAACTCCTCTTCACCGGCAGAAACCTTGAAATCTACGGTGAAATCACAATCCGCGGCTTTGACGGATATGAAGGCTTTATCCTTCCTCTTATCAATGCACTCGCAGCCCCCGTTTACGAAAAGGCTGACGGTACAACGTACCTTGACACAAACAAATATTATGCAACTCAGGAAGCTCTTGAGCTTGCAGTTTACGGTGCTGACTTAGTACCCGGCGGCGAAGGCGAAAATGCTGATAATACTCAGGTTCTTCTTCAGTCAATCCTCGATGCACTTCTTGCACTCGTTGATTCACTCTGCGACAGACCTATTTCAACTATCGCAACTCTCCTTCCCTACCTTGCAAGATTCCTTGAAAGCAAGGGTATTGATACCATTCTTTCAAACCTTCTTTCACCCATCACTGCAATTACCGATATGATCAAGAACGTTTACAATCTTGATATTATGGGTCTTATCAAGGGTCTGCTTCAGGGTCTTGCTGCAGGTATGCAGAAGGATCAGGCAGCTCAGACTGCTGTAGACTTTGTTGATGAAAAGATTGACGAAGCAGCAGAAGCTAACGCTAATGCAGGCGTTGCACTTGCAGCAGAAGAAGACGATATCCTCAATAATGACAGCGGTATCGACTACAGCAAGTACACCTTCATGGAAATCATCTGGGATATCCTTGAAGCTGTTCAGATTGACCTTGGCGACGGCAAGAAGCTTGCTATCTCTGACCTCATCAATGACCAGTTCTTTGTTAAACTTGCATCCTGTGCATGGTACAATGACGGTACAACCCTCAACGCAAACGGTGACGTATCCGTTATGATCAAGGGCATTGAACAGGCTGAAAGCGGCAAGAAAGAAGAAGCTAAGGTAGCTAACGTTGAAAAGATCACAGACTACTATGTAGACCGTGAAACTGTTCTTCTCTTCGTTCTTGATAACCTTCTCTTCCAGGAAAGCGTTCGTGACCTTATCGGCGGTCTCATCGGTGATATGGAATTCACTGACGAAGCACTCACCGAACTTAAGGCTAATAAGGACGAAACCAAGGTTCTTGATACAGACTATCTCCTTCCCGTACTCCTTTACGGTGTATTTATGGACGGCGAAGCTCTTGAAAGACTCCTTATCGACCTTCTCTCCTGGTACGATGTTGAATATGCTCCCGAAAGAGTTGACAAGACAGCTGCAAACACAACTCTTCCCACAGTTGATTGGGATGCAACCGGTCTTAACGAAGCTGAGCTTGAGAACCTTCCCAAGCAGCTTGACGACCTTGTTGCAGCAGTTCTTCCTCTCGTTCTTGAACTTCTTCCCACCTTCGGTGTTGATCTCGGTATCGACCTTGGCGGTGCAACAGATATCAAGCACATCGTTGAAAACCTCATCGGCTCACTCTTCACTGACGAATACAATGAAGAAACCGGTGAAGTTAAGAGCGGTCTTGCAACAACTCTCTTCACACTTCTCGTAAATCTCTTCGGTGGCAGCAACCTTGATGATATTCTCTCAATGGTTTACGAGCTCACCGGTGGCGACGAGGATGCTGTTAACCTTACACTCGACTACTTCAAGAAATCTTCACCCGCTATCAAGGCATACTTCGATAAGTATGATGTTGATACATGGGCTGAAGCATACGAAGCATTCAAGGTTAAAGTAGAATTTGACGCTGAATCAGACTTCACATATGCTGAAGAAGATACAGATAAAGAAAACAAGATCTATGCTAAGAATGACGGCAAATATCTCTACGCTGTAGATGATAAGGGTAACAAGGTTCACGCATGGGCTAAGGACGCTGAAGGCAACGCTATTGCTGCTACTGATAAGGGCACAACAGCAGTATGTCCTGACTGCGGTGAAACCTTCTATGTAACTGCCGGTGACGGTAAGGTTCTTGAAGGCGAAGCAGCAGCAAATGTTGTAGCTTATGCTGACGGTGAATTCGCATACGAATACCAGTGGGAGGTTAAGCTTGAAAAGACTGACAGCTTCGGCGTAACAGACTATACTTCAGCTATCAACCTTCTCGGAGATATCGTTACACCTCTTGTTCCCGTTCTCAAGCTTCTCCTTGTAGAAGACGGTGACCTTGTAATCCTCAACGGTGTTTCAATCTCCGCAGGTGACGGTTATGACCGCTTCGTTATCCCCGTAGCTGAAATGCTCGGCATCGAAATTGAAAATGATAAGTACGCTGTTGCAAAACTTACAAATGCTGAATTCGGTGACTTCATCGTTAACGGTATTGTTAAGCTCATCAACAAGATCGTATCTTCACCCATCCAGACAATTATCGATCTTCTTCCCAACCTTGCATACTTCATTACATCCAACGGTCTTGCTCAGGCTGTTGAGCAGATGCTTGCTCCCGTACTCACACTCGTTGACATGGTTAACGATATTACCGGCGCTAAGATCACTCTTAAGAACGGCACAGAGCTCGTTGCTCTCGATGTATATGAACTTCTTGTAAATCTCCTTAAGGATGTTATCGACCTCAAGGGCGCAAAGACTGCCGGCGAAATTATCGGTAACCTTCTTACAGCAGAAGGTCTTGAAGACCTCATCATGGGCCTTGTTCAGGACGATAACGGTACTCCCGACGATAAGTCAGACGATACAACCAAGCTCGGATTCCTTGACGGTCTCTTCGCTAAGATTGTCTCCAAGACAGTAGCTATCACAGATGTTGAAACTGCACGTTACTTCGGTTCCTATGTTCAGGGCGGCCAGCGTATGGTTAAGGGCGTTTATGCAACAAGAGCTAACACAGTTCTTCAGCTTATCTCTGAAATCGTTCTCGCTGAAAACGGTCTCATCTTTGACATCCTTGACCTTGCAGGTCTTGATCTCGAGGATCCTGCAAATGCAACACTCAAAACTGTAATCGACGGTCTCACCGGCGACAACAGATACTGCATCCTCGAAGTTCTTCTCAACTACTTCAACCACTATGATGTTGAAGGTACAATCATTGACTATCTCTCATTCGACGCTAAAGAATTCGCATATGAGACATATACAACTGATTCTACACTTTCCGCACGTAAAGTAAGACGTGCAATCAAGAAGCTTGACCAGGCGGTTCTTGCTCTTGTTCCCGAACTTCTTCCCTTACTTGAAGAAATCGAATTCCTTAAGGGTGCACTTACATCCATTAAGGATCCCGCTAAGGGCTATGAAGGCGTAACCATCCAGAAGGTTGTTGAAGCAATTCTTTCTGACCTTGCATTCAACAATGAAACAATGACAATGCTTGTAGGCACTGTTATCGGTCTTCTCGGCGGTTCACTTTCCGATACCCTCGCATCACTTTCACCTGTACTTTCAAAGCTTGTTGATGTTAACATTGCTCCCGAAGCAGTTGCTGCTAATGCAAAGGCAGCAGGTGCAACCGCACTTGGCAACCTTATCGAAGCTGCTATAGCCGGTACAGAAGAAAAGCGCAGCACAGTAGCTGAGGATGACCTCGGTCTTCCCGTAGTTACCGTTCGTGACGCTACATGGGCTGATATCGCAGAATTCTATGCAGACAATGCATACTTCTACATTGAAGAACATGTTGGCGAAGAATACGTTCTCAACAACAAGACAGGCGACAAGGTTCCCGTATTCAACACTGAAGAGAATGCAGACGGCGTTAAGGTTCCCGTATTCGCTGAAGGCGAAGACGCTCCCGACAATGCTGAAGCCCTCTTTGTAAGTGAAGACGGTTACCTTATGAGAAAGGTTTACACCTACTCAATTGAAAAGCACTTTGACAAGAATGAATATGATAACGCTGAAACTGTTACCATCACTGTTGACGGCGAAGCTAAGGAAGTTGTTCTTTACAACATGGCTATCGCAACAGATAAGGACGGCAACATCATCTGGGCAGATGAAGAAGCTCTTGAGCCCACATTCCAGCGTGTAATGGACGGCGAAAAGTATGGCTTTAACTGGACATACACAGTAGCTGACGATGAAACAACAGAAGATATTGACGAAACCAAGGAATACAGCGGTGTTGTATATCTTGCAGCTGAAACTGCTGATAAGGCAGAAGTTGAAATCAACGGCAAGAAGGTTGAAGTTGAAATCGAAGAAGCATTTGTAATGGCAGGTACTCAGGTACTCGGTGCAACAGATGTTGATTGGGGCTTCAGCTCTGCTACAACATTCGAAGCTAAGAAGGACATCTTCCTCGGCGAGCTTTACGGCATCGTTAAGGCAGTTGAACCCGTTGTTGACTTCCTCTTCCACGGTGAAGATATCTCTATCCAGTCCACAGTTAACGGTCAGACCGTTGATGCTATCACACTTAAGGGTGGCGAAGGCTATAAGTATGCTCTGTATCCGCTTCTCCAGGCTCTTGCTGCAGACCAGATGGGCAATACCCTTGTAAGCGGTGCTGACTATGCAGAACTTGAGGGTACAGTAGGCACTCTTGAAGCTATTGTTGACGGTGTATTCAACATTGTTGAAAACCTCGCAGCAGGCCCCGTAGAGTACATCCTTACTCTTCTTCCCTCACTTTCATACTTCATCAAGTCTGACGGTATCAGACTCTTCGTTGAAAACCTCATCTCACCCGTATTTGCACTTCTTGATGTTGCAGAACCCGCAGTAGGCGCTCTTCTTGACGACCTTCTCGGCGGTCTCCTCAGTCCTCTTGTCGGCGACTTTATGCCCGCAGAGTATGCTGATGATGCAGACCGTAAGGTAGATGACAACGATACACCTGATGATACAACTGACGACTTCAAGGTATACACCCTTGACGAAATTCTCCACATCGCAGGTAAGGAAGGCACAAACCTTGTAGCTATCCTCAACAACCTCGTTGGCGGACTTATCGTTAAAACAGAAGAAGGCGAAGAAATTGAACCTATCACAATTCTTCCCGCTAACTTCTTTGCAGACTATGTTGCTTATGCAGTTGAAATCGGCAGCGGCCTCGGTCAGAAGATGTTCTATGACCTCAGAGTAAATGAAGCCGGTGCTGAAGCAGGCGTAGGTAAGCTTGGCGATATTATCTCAATCCCGCAGGCTGACTACACCGAAGATATGAAGGCATACTATGACATCGTAGGTGACACAAGATATTCAGTTTCCAACTGGAAGGTTGACATCGCAGATTCACTTGTATATCTCCTTCAGTCCGTAGCATCTGCTGATCTTCTCAGCGTTCTTGCAGGTGACGATCATGCAGAAAAGGTAGCAAAGAATGACCTTATTGCTATCGTTCTTGATAACCTCATCAAGGGCAACAACAACGGTCTTACAATTGCTGAAATCCTTGTATCTCTCTTCGAGGGCTACACAGTTAAGTATGTACCTCTCAACGGTATTTACATCCCCATCGATCATACAGGTATGACCGATGCAGCAGATATCCCCGTATCACTTGATAACGTTATCCTTGAAGCTCTTCCCGTAATTCTTCCTCTTCTTGCAGGCGAGAATGTTGAAGAAGGCAGCCTTATGGATACTCTCACCACAGCTCTTTCCGGCCTTGGTGAAAACGAAAACGCTATCCGTGCTCTTGTTGACGGACTTCTCAACTCCTTCCTTACTGATGATCTTGTTCGTGGCATTGTTGAAATGCTCGTAGGTATCCTCGGTAACGAAACAATAGATATGGTTCTCGGTCTTGTTAAGATCGGCGACCATAACCTCACTGCTCCCGAATTCAAGGCTCAGATTGATGCTCACTTCGCAGATAAGGCTGACTATGCAGCAGCTCTTGCAGCAATTGACTCAATCATCGGCGAACACGGTTCATGGGCAGAGGTTGCTAAGGCTAACACCAAGTATGCTTACACATACGTAATTAAGGAAGCTACAGCAACAGCAGAAGCTGAACTTGGCACATACTATGCAGTATCTGACAAGCTTGGCGGCACATATCAGGAAATCGACGGTAAGGAATATCTCCTCACCAAGAAGGCATCCGACGTTAAGAACGATAAGGGCGAGGTTATCGGCTCAGTTCACGAAACTGCTGTTAAGTTCGACGAAGCTCTTACCTTCGGTGTAGACAATGCAACTGATAAGCTTACAGCTCTCATCAATGCATTCACAGTTCTTCTTGAACCTCTTACCGAAGTTCTCCAGCTTGTTCTCCAGGGCAAGACCCTTACACTTCTTTCAAGTAACGGCGTATATGAAGCTAAGTCATTTGAAGAAGCATACAATGCTGAAACCGGTCAGTCCAACGGTGAAATTCCCGACGACGACCGTGCAACAGCTGACGTTGGCGTAATCATGGGTGACGGCTTCATCGAAATCCGTGGCTCAAAGGGCTATGACGAAGGTCTCCTTGCTCTCGCTGAAGCTATCTTCGGCCAGATTAAGGGCACCGAGCTTGAAGATAAGATTCCTTCAGGTGCAGAATTCAACGCTTACACAGACATCGAAGATATCCTTGGTGCAGTTGTAAACATCATTATGGCTCTTGTTGACGGTCTTGCAGCAGGTCCCATCACCTTCCTTGCAGACCACCTTGCAGGTCTTCTCTACTTCGTTGCAAGTGACAACGTTAATAACCTTGTTAATAATGTTCTCGCTCTTGCAAACGGTCTTCTTGAAGTTCTTGAGCCTCTCACAGGCAAGGACAACATCATTGACCTTCTCGGTATGCTCGGCATCGACCTCAGCATCCTTGAAATCAACAAGCTCCTTGAAATGCTTACAAACCTTATCAGAGCTCCTAAGGACTTTGAAGTAACTAAGGCAGCAGACGGCTCATACACATATGTAAGAGACGAAAAGGCTGTTGCAGTTACAACAGAAGAAATCAAGACTAAGGAAGTTGAAAAGGACGGCGAGAAGACAACTGTAGAATATGTAACAGTTGACACAGGCCTTGACCTTACAATCGACCTTGATATGCTTAAGGACCTTGTTGCAGCTCTTGGTGAATATCAGGTAATTGATTCACTCAGAACATCTGCAAACATCGGCCTTGCAACAAACAATGCAGGCGAATATGTGAATAAGGACGGCCAGATAATTGAAGGCGACGATATCACAACCGGCAAGCTTACAACAGTTGTTGGCTGCAGAGCTCACTTCATTGACGGTCTTCTCACCTTCGCACTTTCAGATGATATCATCGGTAAGCTCCTTGTTAAGGATGAAACCGATCCTGATAACATCCTCAACGATCTTATTGACGCTCTTACTGCAGAAGATGCAGCTGACGGCCTCATTAAGTTCCTCAACCAGCTTACAAGTAAGTATCTTGTAGAATACACAGTTCTCGCAGCTCTTGACGAGGAACTTGCACTCACAAAGCTTGTAACATACTATGCTGACAGTGTAGCTCCCGACGGTGCTCATAAGAGAACAATCACAAAGGCTGACGCTGAAAAGACTATCGACAACCTTGACAATCTTATCGGTCCTATCCTCGAACTCGTAGGTATGGGTAACCTTGAAGATCTTATCGGCGGTCTTGTATTCACTGACGATATGGTGAATATGATTGTTGGTCTTCTTGCAGGTCTTCTTCCCAGCCTTGAAGGCGGCAGCATCTCAAATATCCTTGATATCGTTGCTAACGTTCTTGGCGAAGAAATCGACCTTTCAGCAGCAACCTATGCTGAAAACGCTGTACTTGCTCCCTTCTTTGCAGATGTTGAAGCAAGTGCTGAAGACGGTGTAATTACATGGGCTGACGTTGCAGCACATTACACCAAGTATGTATACACTTACACAATTCCTGCTGATCCCGACGTTGAAGACTCCAAGCCTGAAACTGTAACAGTATATGCTGCAGAAGGCGAAACAGTTTACACAACTGAAGACGGTAAGCAGTATGCTATCAACCCTGTTTACGAACAGAAGGCAGATAAGGACGGCAACCTTGTTTACACAACAAGCGAAGGTGCTGAGCTTATCGCAACAAAGGATTACACCGTTAAGACTGAAAACGGCGTAACCACAGCAACAACCAAGGTAGACGATACAGAAGTTGTCTATGTAGTTGAACCTGTATACACAACAACTCAGGCTACCAAGGCTGTATATGACTACGCTTGGGGTATGGATGCTATCGAAGGCGACGCTGACGAAAGCAAGGTACTCAAGCAGGCTCACAAGTTCGTTGATATCCTCGCTGCATTCCTTATGCCTGTTGACTTCATCCTTGAGGTTCTTCTTGCAGGCGGTACAAATACAGGTAACGCAGCAGATGCAGGCTCAATCAGCGCATTTGATGAAATTAATATCATGGGCGGCTCAGGCTATAACTATGCTATTATCCCGCTTCTTGAAACCCTCGGCGTACCCAATGATCTCATTCTTACACAGGCTGAATACGAAGCAAAGATTGATGCCGGTGAAGGCTCACTCGCTCCCATCCTCGACATTCTTCTCGAGTATGTGATCGGCGGTCTCAACGCTCCTCTCTCCTTCGTAGCAGACCTTCTTACAAACCTCTTCTATACAGTAAGCCAGAACGGTCTTACAACAATCGTTTCCAACCTTATTGCTCCCGTATCTGAACTCGTAAGAGCTCTTGAAGATACACTTCCCGTTGCAATCAAGATTGACCTTACTCAGATCTTTGTTGAAAACGGCGAAATCTTCAAGATTATGCTCGGAGACGATGTTGCAATTAACGGTGCAACAGTTGGTCTCGACCTGAACCTTGACAACAATACAATCGAAGATCTTCTCTTCGGTGCAAACGGTGTTCTCAAGAATCTTGCTCCCGACCTTGTAATCAACTTCAACATCCGCGAATTCGTTCGTGCAGCTGTTAAGGTTGATGACAACGGTGATATCATCTATGTAGATTCACTTGTTGATACAACATACGATAAGCTCACACCTGAAAACGTTGAATGGCGTGACCGCATCGTTGTTGACAGAGCAGACGCAGTTATTAACTTCCTTGACAGTCTTCTTACAACAGATACTATCAACAGTCTTCTTGCAATGCTCAATGTTAACCTTGATGAAATGCTCGGTGAAGATATGGCATTCCTTGCTGATATCATCAACGATGCAATTGAGGCTCCCTCAACTCTTATCGATACAATCGTTAAGCTTCTCTCAACAGCTTACACTGTTGAAGATATCAAGGTTCTTTACGATGCAATCGTAACTAAGGAATACACTTATGATGATTCCGTAGCTTCAAAGGATGACGTAGCACTTGTTCTTAATAAGCTTGATGCTATCATCAACAATGCTATTGAGCCTCTCCTCGGTATCCTTTCAGGTATGGACAGCATGCCCGCACTTGTAACAGATATCGCAGCTGCAATTGAAGCAGGTCAGGCTGAAGCTACAATCGGCGGCGTTCTTGACTTCGTACTCGGTGACCTCATCTTCACTGACGAAATCGTTAACACTGTATTCGGACTCATTGTTGGTCTTCTTGGCTCAATGGATGCTAAGACCTTCGACCTTATCAATGATCTTCTTGGCGAAATTCTCCACATCAACCTTGCTCCTGTTGAATTTGCAAAGGCAATTGTTGCAGCAACAGGCGATACAAAGGTTGCTGACTATATCGCATCCTTCCCCGCAACTGAAGATACTGTTCTTACATGGGCAGATATCGCAGATGCTAACAAGAAGCTTGTATACACCTACACAATTGAAGCAACTGAAGAAGGCGCTGAAGATAAGGTTGTAGAAGTATACTTCGATCTTGATAGAACAAACGAAACCGCTTATACAGATGAAGCCGGCGTAACTCATACCCTCGAAAAGAAGATGGTTGAAAAGGACGGCGTTGCAACAGACGAGCAGGCAACTAAGGTTGTTATGACTAATGTCTGGGGCGTTGACGCAGCTGATGCTGCATCTAAGAAGGAAGTATTCCTTGGCGCAATCCTTGAAATTATTGCTCCCTTCGGTGCAGTTCTTGATTGGCTCTTCTGCGGTGAAGATATCGTTCTCATTTACGAAGGCGTAACACTTCACGGCGGTAACGCTTATGACAATGTTCTCGTTCCTCTTGTTAAGGCTCTCGGCGTTGATATTGACACCGATGCTGAGCTTGATGCAAAGAACAAGAAGCATGCAACAGACCGTGTTGAAGCACTTATCAACGGTATCTTCGCACTCGTTGACAAGCTTGCTGACAATCCCATCAACACAATTGTTGAGCTTGTAACAGGTCTCTCCTACTTCATCGCATCCGGTGGTGTAGCAGAAGCTGTTGAAGGTATTGCAGCTCCCATCTTCGGTCTTATCTCAACTCTTGAAGCAATTGCTCCCATGTCAACAATCAACGACATTATTGCAAACCTTGCTAAGGACGTTGAGCTTCCCGGCGGTAAGCCTCTCACAATTGATAACATCATCAACATCGCAGGCGTAAACGGTGAAGGTCTTGTAGCTCTCATCAACAGTCTCATCGGTAAGATTGAGATTGAAGACGAAGCAGGCAACATCATCCACCTCAATCTCCTTCCTGATGACTTCTTCCTTCAGGTTGCACAGTACGGTATCGTATATGCAGCTAAGGATGTACTTGATGCAACAGGATATGATTATCAGCCTGACGGCAAGTATGTTGCTGACTGGTCAGTTGATAAGGCAGACGCTATCATGTATGTTCTTTCAACTGTATGCTCTGACGACTTCCTCAAGAGTCTCTGCTCAATGCTTAAGCTTGAAGAAGACAGCACCGTAGGCGGTATCCTCCTCGGTCTTGCAGGTAAGCAGAACAACGTTGTTGACATTCTTGTAACTCTTCTTACTGAATACTCAGTAACTTATACAGACTTCACACGCGCTCCGATTGAAAAGGAAGAAGTTGTTTATACTGCTCCCATGACTGAAGAAAATCTTGAAGCTGCACTTGCAGTTCTTGATAAGCTCATTCCTTCAGTAATCGGTCTCGTTGGTCTTGATGCTGACTCACTCCAGAGTCTCCTCGGCGAACTTCTTGAAGGCCTCGACCTCGGAAATCTTCTTGCAGATCTCCTTGTTCCCCTTCTTGCAGGTCTCGACCTCGGTGAAATCCTCGGCTATGTTGAAGAACTTACCAACATCAGCGTTGACCTTTCACCTGAAGCATTTGCACACAACAAGTTCGGCTCCAAGCTTGCTGAATTCATCGGCAATGCTGAAACATGGGCTGACATCGAAGCTAAGTATCTCAACTACATCTACACCTACGAATTAACCGATAAGGACGGCAACGTTGAAATCGGTGAAGACGGTAAGGCTAAGACAGCTGAATACTTAAGCATTAAGTCTGACCTTGACGGTAAGACTGTAACCGTTGGCGAAGGCGACGACGCTAAGGAAGTTGTTCTTTCCAAGAAGCTCCTTGAAAACAAGACTACAGCTGAAGACGGTACAGAAACAACTACTTATGTACACGCAACAAAGATGAAGTCAGACTTCGATTGGGATCTCGGTCTCACAGGTGTTGACGCATCCTTCGACGGTGTAATCGCTCTTGTATCCGACCTTCTCTATCCCGTTGACTTCGTACTCGGTCTCCTTCTCACAGGTGACAGAATTGAAGTACTTGAAGAACTCGGTATCACAGGCGGCCGCGGCTACAACTTCGCAATTATCCCGCTTCTTGAAGCATTCGGCGTAAAAGTAATCAGTGAAGCTGAATATGTAGAACAGGCTAAGACTAACGGTCACCTCAACTACATCCTTACGGCTCTCTTCGGTAAGATTGAAGACGAACTTCTCGTATCACCCGTTAAGACTCTCTTCTCAATGCTTGCTAACCTCTTCTATCTTGTTGGTTCCAACGGCATCAACAACATTGCTGAAAATCTCCTTGGCTTCGCTAACTACCTTCTCAAGAAGGCAGAGCCCGTATTCAAGGTAGGTATTGCACTTGACCTTTCAGAAATGGGTCTTGTTGGCGGCAAGGTTCTCAAGACAACCTTCGACACTGATGAAAACGGTAAGCCTATGCCTTACGTATCATCAATGGCTGCAGGTATCAAGGTTAACGTATCCGCTGATGCACTCTCCAAGCTTCTTAGCGACCTTATCGCTGACCTCAAGCTTGTTGATCTCGACGGTGACGGTGTAAATGATCCTCTCGGTCTTTCACTTAACCTTGACTTCACAGAGCTTGCATCCAAGATGGCAGCAACAAATGAAGACGGCACAATCAAGAAGATTGCTACCGCTCAGGTAACCACAGCAGGCACACCTGCAACATGGTTCAATATCACAGGTGACGTTGAAGA
This sequence comes from Acutalibacteraceae bacterium, assembly GCA_036311065.1. GTDB lineage: Bacteria > Bacillota > Clostridia > Oscillospirales > Acutalibacteraceae > UBA6857. The sequence continues at coordinate 37,456 of JAXJQQ010000018.1, forward strand.
TACCTTCACAACACTTATCGATACAATCCTTACAGATGAAAACGCATTCGCACTTGCAACACTTGTTGAAAGCCTCCTTAAGGACGTTGACTTCAGCGGCATGGACGGCGTAGACGAAGAAGGCAAGGCAAATGATGAAATCAATGTTAAGGGTATCCTTAACGATGTACTTTACCAGAAGAACGGCATTAAGAAGGTTCTTGGTGCAGTAGTTCTCCTTCTCAGCGGTCAGTACACAATCAATACACCTGACACGGCTTATAAGTTCCTCGGTATCCTCTCCTACTTCCTTGAAGGCGATGATACAGGCGATAAGCTCAACACAGCTATTGACAGACTCGACGCAATTATCGCACGTGAAGTTCCCACAATTCTCGGTATGTTTATTGATGGTGACTCAGCAACAGGCATCCTCAAGACTCTTGCAGATGCTGCTGACGGTGCAACAGGCCTTGACGATATGATTGATTCTCTCCTCAAGGATCTTGCATTCACATCTGATAACTTTGCGGCTCTTATGGAAATGCTTGTTAAGGCAATTGCAGGCTTCCTTACTGCAGATCTTACAGGTACTCTCAATGACCTTCTCGGCATTGACCTTGCTCCCGCAGCCTTCGCAACTGCAACAGGTAACGCTAAGCTTGTAGCTTATGTTGAAAACGCTCTTGATGCAGAAAACGAAGCTAAGGACGAACCCGCTGAACTCACATGGGCAGACGTTTGGGCAGCTAACAGCACAGACGGTAAGGCAAACGAATATGATTGGGGCGTAAACGACCAGAGCGGCTTCATCTCAGCAGTTCTCAGTCTCCTTACACCGCTTAATCCTGTTCTTGACTTCATCTTCTGTAATGGCGCAATCGAACTTCTTGACGGTTCAGTAAGACTTCCCGGCGGTAACGCTTATAATAAGGCTCTTATCCCGCTGTTCAAGGCTCTTGGCGTTGACCTCGCAACAGCTGAAACCACAACAGAAGCACTTGATGCTCTTGTTGAAGGTCTCATCGGTAACACAGGTCTTGTAGGCAAGCTTGCAGACGCTCCCTTCAGAACAATTCTTGAACTCGTAGCAGGTCTTGCATACCTTCTTGCTAACAACAACCTTGAACCCATCATCAGAAACATTGCAGCTCCCGTATTTGCAATCCTTGATCTTCTTAAGGATGTAATCTCAATGGATCAGATTGACGGTATCCTTGAAGGCTTCATCGGTATGAGCCTCACAGATATCATCGAAATCGGTAACAACGGCGGTGCTAACCTTGTTGACCTTGTAAACGGTCTGCTCGGCGGTATCGAAGTAAGAGATGAAAACGGTAAGCTTATCGACACAGTAGATGCACTCGACAGTGACTTCTTCGTAGAACTCTCCAAGTACGCAATCGACGTAACAGATCCTGAAGGTCTTGTTGACCCGACAGATGTTGGCGAAGATGCAGAAGCTTGGACAGTAGACGCAGCAGAAACTCTTATGTTCATCCTTGACAATGTTCTTGATGAAACATTCCTTAAGGTACTTTGCGGTAAGATCGCTCCCGATGCAAGCGAAGATGATATGCTCGTTGGCATTCTCAACTCACTTGCAGATAAGGAAATCGACCTTGTTGAAGTAATCCTTATGCTCCTTGAAAACTACACAGTAACTTATAACAGATATCAGCAGACAACTCTCACCGGCGCTGCAGCAGATTACACAGCATTTGCTGATAACGCTGAAAAGGTTGAAAAAGCACTTCCCGATGCTATCGCAGCTCTTGATACCCTTCTTGTATCAGTTCTCGGTATGCTTGGTACAGGCGGCGACCTCGGTGCTCTTATCGACGGCCTCATCTCAGGTGCAGACCTCGGTAACCTCCTTATTAACCTTCTCGTTCCTCTCATTGCAGGTCTTGATCTTGATACAATTCTCGGTTATGTAAATGACCTTACAAACCTTGAGCTTGACATTGATCCTCAGGCATTTGCAGCAGCTCCCTTCGGCTCCAAGCTCGGCGACTTCATCGGCGATGCTAAGACATGGGCAGAAGTTGAAGCTAAGTATATGATGTATGTATACACATATGCTGATGTTGACGCAGAAGGCAATGAAATTGCAGTTGAATATCTCAGTGCTGATTCAGACCTTGACGGTACAGAAGTAACAATCGGTGAAGGCGACGACGCTGAAAAGGTTACTCTTACACTCAAGACTGAAGATAAGACCGTTGATAATGAAGACGGTGAAGACGAAACAATCAAGGTTCCCGTACAGAAGATGAATTCTGTATACGATTGGAACATCAAGACTCTTGAAGATGCAGTCAACTTCGCAGCTGACCTTCTTCTCCCGCTTGACGTTGTATTCGAAATCCTTCTCGGCGGTAACGAAATCATCGCTCTTGAAGACGGTGACACCGTAAGACGTGCTGACATCCGCATCAAGGGTGGCTACGGCTACAACTATGCAATTCTCCCGCTTCTTGAAGCTCTCGGAGTAAATGCTATCAGCCAGTCCGAATATGATGCACAGATCAACAGCGTATACCACGGCTCATCACTCAAGTATATCCTTGATGCTATCGTAGGCAGAGTTGACGAAATCCTTGCAACTCCCGTTCAGGAAGCATTAGGTCTCTTCGCTAACCTCTTCTACTTCATCGGCTCAGAAGGTATCAACACCTTCGCAGCTAACCTTATCGCTCCCTTCCAGACTCTTCTTGAAGAAGTTTGTGATGTATATCCCATCTGCATTACCATCGACGGTAGCCAGATCGGTGTTGAAGGCGGTAAGATTATCGCAACAAGCTTTGATAAGGATTATGTTGCAGGTTCACTTGCTGACGGCCTGAAGATTGACTTCAAGGCAGAGCATATCTCAGCTCTTCTTACAAATCTTCTCTCAGGTATTGAAATTGAAGGTAAGCCTCTCGGCCTTACTCTCAATCTCAACTGGCTTGACCTTGCAGCAGCTATGGCTAAGAGAGATGCAGAAGGTAACATCATTTACACTGATTCTGCAATCGAATACGGTTATAAGAACACAATTGTTAACTCAACAGACCTTACAGCTCACAAGAACATTTCCGGTGACGCTGCAGCAACTCTTGTAACCCTTCTTAACACAATCCTTTCAAATGAAAACGTTGCAGTTATCAAGAACCTCGTTAAGGGTCTTCTTGAAGGTGCTAACCTCGATGCAACCATCGAAAACCTTATTGACAACGTTCTCAGCGACAGAAATGCTATCATCAACCTTGTAGGTACTCTTGTACTTGTTCTCACAGGTGAGCACGAAGTTCGCGTAATGGATATGGTATTCAAGTTCCTCGGCGTAACTGACTACAATGTTGAAAATGCAGATACAGCTATTGCTTCCTTCGACAGACTTATCGGTAAGGCAATTCCCGTTGTTCTTGATATGTTTGCTGATACAAGCAAGCCTGAAGCAGAATGGTCAATTCTTGAACAGATTGCTGCTTCCGGTGAAACAACCCTTAAGGGTATTGCAGATTGGGCTCTCAACGATCTTCTCTTCACAGACGATATGATGGCAACAATCACTGATATGCTTATCGGTGCTCTTGCAGGATTCCTTACAGAATCACTCGCAGGTACTCTCGGTGATCTTCTCGGCGTTGACCTTAACCCTGTAGCATTTGCTCAGACCACAGGTAACGCAGCTCTTATCGCATACGTAAACGAAGCAACCGGCACAGGTACAGACGGACTTGTAACATGGGCTGACGTTCTCGCAGCACATAGCACAACAACTACTGTTGACGGTGAAGAAGTAACGGAAATCGACAATGTATTCACAGGCGTAAATAATAAGGATGCATTCCTCAATGCACTCTTCAGCCTTCTTACACCGCTCGATCCCGTACTCGGATTCCTCCTTCGCGGTTATGACCTTGTAATCGGTGCAGGTCTCGGCGTAGACGATATCAAGCTTAAGGGTAACGACGGTTACTCCAACGCTATCAGCATTCTCTTCAAGGCTCTCGGCCTTGGCGAAATGGGCGCAACATGGGTAGAAGCAACAGATGATATGAACGCTGTTGACGCTCTCAGACATACAATCGACTATGTATTTGCACTTGTTGATTCACTTTGCGCTAAACCCTTCAACACAATCCTCGTTCTTCTCGGTAACCTCAGCTTCTTCGTAGCAAACGACGGTGTAGAGAAACTTATCAATAATCTCGTATCACCCGTACTTTCACTCGTAGATGCTCTCAGCGGTACAATCTCCAGAGCAGAACTTGACGCACTTCTCGTTTCACTTACAAAGAACGAAATGCTCACACTCAGCGGTATCCTCAATATCGCAGGTGATAACGGTGAAGCACTTGTAGAACTCCTCAACGGTATTATCCCCGGCTCCAAGGTTTACGAACCCATGAAGGACGCTGAAGGCAATATCCTTGTTGGCGAATATAAGGAATACACCAAGGAAGCTGTTGAAAAGGATAAGAACAACACCTATGAAGAAGTAGTAATCAAGGTTCTCGATGCTGAAGGCGAGCCCGCTCTCGACGAAGACGGCAACGAAATCACAAGAACTACTTACTATAAGGTTGTTCACGTAATCAACGCACTTCCCACAACCTTCTTTGTTGACCTCGCTAAGGCAGCTATCAAGGTTGATACACCCGCAGGTCTTGTAGATCCCACTGATATCGGTGACACCGTTACTAAGTGGCATGTTGAAACAGGTGATACACTTGTATTCATCCTTTCAACCGTTCTTTCACAGGATGTTCTTGACATCCTCTCCAACCTTCTCGGCCTTACAGACGGTACTGTTGCAGATATTCTCAACGGTCTCGTAGGTAAGCAGGAAGAACTTCTTGAAGTTCTCGTTTCACTCCTTGCTAAGTATCTTGTTGAATACAAGGCATATACACAGCCCGAACTCAATAAGATTTCTGTAACAACAGCTGAAACACATGATAACTTCAACGATATCGTTACAAATCTTGACGCTCTTATCCCGACAATTCTCAGCCTTGTAGAAATCGGCGGTAAGAAGTACGGCAGCCTTAACGAACTCATCAGCGGCTTCATCACAGATGATATCGCAGATATGCTCGTTGGTATGATCGTTGAACTTCTCTCAGGACTTCCCTCAGAGACAATTGACGAAATCCTCGGCTACGTTAAGGAGCTTACAAACCTCAAGACTCTTGATATCAGCCCGAAGGCATTCGCAAATGACGACTTCGGCTCAAAGGTTAAGGCATTCTTCGAAGCAGCAGCTACAAAGGCAGGCACCACACTTGATAAGCTCACATGGGCTCAGGTTTGGGAAGCTCACAGCACAGTAGCTGATGATCCTGAAACAGCTGATAAGGTTGAACGCAAGTTCAACGGATATGCATGGGGCGTTTCAGGTCTCGGTGATATCGTAGATCTCCTTTGCGACTTCATCCAGCCTCTTGATCCCATCCTCCTCGTTCTTCTCGCAGGCGGACAGGTAAGAGCTGACTTCGACGGCACAACCGTTGGCAGATCCATCAGCGCACTTGATGAAATCAACATCATGGGCGGTATGGGCTACAACTACGCAATCATCCCGCTTCTTGAACTCCTCGGCATTGATGCTATGAGCCAGGCAGCTTATGATTCCGCAGTTAAGAACAACCATGGCAGTGCTCTCTACCCGATCCTTAACCAGCTTATCAGCACAGTTGAAAATGACATTCTCAAGTCACCCATCAACTGGCTTGCTAAGATCCTTGCAAATCTCACATATGTACTTGGCAATGATGATATCGGCACAATCGTTGATAATCTCCTTGCTCCCGTTAACCAGCTCATCGCTAAGGTTGACAAGGTATTCCCGATCGCTATTGACATCAACATCGGTGATATCGGTAACGAAACAGAATACAACAAGGTTGTAGACACCTACCTTGGTGTTGCACATCCCGGCGTTGAAGCAGGTATCCACATCAGAGTTGAAGGCAAGGCCCTTGCTGATATGCTTACAGGTCTTCTTGAAGGCATTGAAATCGAAGGCAAGCCTCTCGGCATCAAGCTTAACCTCAACTGGCTTGAACTTGCTGCAATGGCAGGTGCTGATGCAGACGGCAACAAGAAGGTTGACTTCGAATCAACCAACTTCTCAACCAAGTATGATATTTACAGCGGTGGTGCTTATAAGACCATCAAGGGCGACGCAGCTGACACCTTCGTAACTATCCTCAAGCTCGCACTCACTAAGGAAAATGTTGAAGCTATCCTTGGCGCACTCAACGTTGAACTTAGCCCCGAAATTCAGGATATTATCGACCAGATCGTTGCAGATCCCTCTAAGATTGTTGATATCATTGCAAATCTCCTCGGCGGCAAGCTCGCTTACCAGCCGATTCAGAACAGACCCATCTCCGTAACAGGTGTTAACTACAACAGTTACTTCACCTTCACAGAACAGAATGCAGACATCATCGCTAACAACCTTGATACTCTTCTTGTTCAGGTTCTTGACCTTGCAGGCCTCGGCTCAATCAGACAGCTTCTCGGTCAGTTCGTAAACAACGGAATGGTTAACCAGCTCCTTGACATGATCGTAGGTCTCCTTGCAGGCGACTCTGTAGGACCTATCCTTAACACAATAGCAAACATTGACCTTGGTATTGAATTACCGCTTACACTTCCCGCATTCTCCGCTAAGATGACAGAGCTTGCTAAGACAAGAGGTTATCTTAAGGGCGTAGCTGCTCACCTTGAAAAGGGTCTTAAGGCAGGCGGCGAAGATGCAACTTGGGCTGATGTAGGCTCATTCCAGGAAGCAAACGTTGACTGGAAGATTAAGGACGGCGACCTCTATGCCTTCGTACAGGCTCTTGCAGGCTTCCTTACACCGCTTAACGATCTCCTTGAACTTCTCCTTATCGGCGAAGGCAAGTACCTTGACGTTCTCGGCGTTGTTAAGATCGGCGGCGGCAACGGTTACGACTACGGTATTATCCCGCTTCTTGAAGCATTCGGTCTCAAGTCAAGTGAAGTTAAGAACATCACAGAGTACAAGCAGGCTGTTGCTAAGGACGAAACTCAGCTTCTCGGCTATATCCTTAACAGAATCGCTTACTTTGCTGACGGTCTCCTTGACTCACCTGTTAATGACCTTCTCACAATTCTCCCGAACCTTGCATATTACTTCTCCAACGAAGGTCTCCTTCTCACAGTGAAGAATCTGCTTGCTCCTGTTTACACTCTTGTAGACACAATCACAAAGGTTCTCGGAGTAAACCTTGAAAGTTTCCTCAAGCTTGAAACTCTTCTCAATAACATCGACCTTGGCATCGTTGTATTCAACAACAAGTATGACTTCAAGATTCCTGTAATTGAATGGAACAAGCTTGCAGCTCAGGGCGGCGATAAGGCTCAGGAAGTTTCAACCTCACGTTCAATTGCTGCAAACTCCTACACTAAGGAAATGCGTGCAGATGAATACCATGCATATACTCAGAAGAACCCGAATGCTCCTCATAAGAGCACTCAGAAGAACATCGTAGCAGATAAGGGTGATACACTCACAGTTATCTTCACATGGCTTCTTGAAATGTTCGGCGATCCTCATAACAGAGAAGCTCTTGTTCAGTGGATTGTAAACGTATTTGAGCTCAAGGCAGGCGCAGAAACAACTGTTCGCTACGCTATAAACGAACTGTTCAACAGAACAGCAGCTTATGACGTACCCGATATCATCGTTTCAGCTCTCTTTGCAGCACTCGGTATGGCAATCGGTCTTGACGCTGCTATCACAGGTGACGTTATCACTGTACAGCAGATCTGGAAGGATCTCTTCGGTATAATCGGAAATAACTCAGGCGACGGCTGTAAGTATGCAAGCATCGCTAAGGTTATGGAAGACCTTACAGGCGTATGGGATGATACAGTCGGTGACGACGAAGATCACGAAGACGCTGTAGAAGATGCAGAAGAATCACTCAACTGGTTCCAGAGACTTATTAAGAAGATTAAGGAATTCTTCCAGAAGATTTTCGGTATCTTTAAATAAGACTCCTGCGGTCTGAAAGCTCAATGAGCACAATTAAATAAAACTAACCCCCACTCATTACGAGTGGGGGCGTTTTTATTGTCCGCTTTGTTGACATTGTTATTTAAAAGCATTATAATTAACCTATATAAAGAGAAAAGAAAGGAAGATATATAATGCTCGAAGAACTTAAAAAGAAAGTCCTTGAAGCTAATCTTAAGCTTCCCGTTTACGGCCTTGTTACCTTTACCTGGGGCAATGTAAGCGGTATTGACAGAGAAAAGGGCCTTATTGTAATCAAGCCAAGCGGTGTTGAATATGACGTAATGACCGCAGAGGATATGGTTGTTGTTGACCTTGACGGTAATGTAGTTGAAGGCAGGCTTAACCCATCATCGGATACACCCACTCATATTGAGCTTTACAAGGCATTCCCTCATATCGGAGGGGTAATACATACCCATTCAACCTGGGCAACCTCATGGGCCCAGGCAGGCAGAAGCATTCCTGCTTACGGCACAACCCATGCCGACTATTTTTACGGGGATATACCCTGCACAAGACAGCTTACACCTGATGAAGTAGAAGCTGCATATGAAAAAGAAACAGGTACTGTTATTATTGAAGCATTTAAGGATAAGGATCCTATGGCAGTTCCCGGTGTTATTGTTTATAAGCACGGTCCTTTTGCCTGGGGTAAAACTCCCGATGAAGCCGTACACAATGCTGTTGTTATGGAAACCGTTGCAAATATGGCTTACCACGCTGAAATGATAAATCCGGACCACAGTCCTATTGAACAGTATCTTCTTGATAAGCATTATATGCGTAAGCACGGTCCCAATGCTTATTACGGTCAGAAGAAATAAGTAAAAGTAGTAAGTAGCAAATAACAAGGAATGGTTGGCGGAAAAAAAGAAAAGAATCTATGCTATTAAGGTTGATTTATTTTCTTTTTTTTAAATAATGTTAACAAAATATAAAAAATGTGTTGTATAATGTAATTACACCATTAATATGAAGAAAGAAGTGTTTATTATGAAAAAAATTACGGCTGTCCTCCTCGCAATTGTAATGCTCTTTTCTGCTTTCTCCTTCTGTGTAACCGCTGCAGATGAAAACGGAAATGTTGCCAGAATGTGGATTTGCGCTGAAAAGCACAAGGATACAGGCATCAACCACGTATTTCTGTATTTTGAAAATCTTACCGATAAAACAATAAAAGTGGGAAAATACAACCTTAATGCTTACGATACAGTGTCTGTAGGCTGCTTCGGTACAGAAGGTCCCCGCGGTGCAGGTATCTATTACAACAATGAATCCGCATTGACCCATTACGACTCACTTATCGGCCTTTCAACAGAGCTTGATGAAGGGGAACTCAAGGCGGTTACAAAGAAGCTTAACGGTACACCAAACTGGTGGGACCCCGTTTTCAATTGCTACTATGTTGCAGCAAGAGTCTGGAATGCAGGAGGCGGAAAGAGCGTTCCCTTCCTTATTTTCCCCGGCTTTGCAAGATACTTCATCAACCTTAAAGGCGGCGGATCAATGAATATTGACCTTTTTGTTGAAAAGCCTATTTACAAACAGAATGAGCTTTAAAAAAATACACCCTCAGCTTTTTAGCCGAGGGTGCTCTTTTTTATTTGTTATTATGCATAAAGCATATCAAGATTAACCTTGTGATTCACATTAAAGGAAAGGTTTGAATTAAAGGTGAAAATGCCCATTGACATTTTTAGAGCTGAAATATCAACGGAAAGGTTAAGGTCATAACAGATAAATTCAGTTTTTCCCGTAATTTTATCAACTGTAACGGTAACTGTCGAATTACTGTATTCCTGGCTGAAGCCTGAATAAGTTACCTCAAGCTTACCCAGAGAGGTTGCATTACCGGCATTAAGCTTTGTGATACAGTCGTTAAGATATTCACCTGTAAGAATATCAAACACCTTACCGTGTGCCGTAGCTGTTGAAGCGGAGGCGGGAGTGGGCATTGACTCTGTTTTGAGTGTGAATACAATATCGTATGTGGGACCGTTTGTGTCAACATATTTTATATCTTTAATGTTGTCAAGGGATAAGCCTGAAAGCACAGCCTTGCTGCTTGTTGAAACAGGAAGCTTGCTGCAATATGCATTCTTTTCGCTTATGGAAGCTGAGGGTGAAACGGCGTTAATAACAACGGTTGAGGGGTCTGCAAAGCTTGTGAAAATATTCTGCAGGTCAGCAGCTGTTATATAATCGTTTGAGCCTGACATTGTAAAATCAGAGAAGGATGATGCTGTTGATTTTACAACAGTCGGCATTTCTGCTTTTACAAGATTCATTCTGCCTGTAGCGTCATCAAAAAGGCTTTGGTCGTCTGTTGCAGGCTTAGTCCAGCCTTCCGAGGTGAATATTACTGCCTGAGCTGAGCTGTCAGTAATAACGTGAACAGTGGCTGTGCCTTCCTTAAGGAAGGTTACAACGCCGTTACTGTCAACCTGAGTGATACTGTCATCAGTGTTGAGGAAGCGGTAAGCAGTACCCTTAGGAAGCACCTCAATATCAAGGGCGTATTCGTCACCGGGTATACAGCTGTGATAGAAGCAGTTTTTAACATTGATTTTGGGTACTACATTAAAGCTGAAGGATGCCTTATGGCTCTTATCGGGAGAATAAACGGTAACGGTTACCTTACCGGCTCCCGTGCAGTAAACAGTGCCGGATGAATCAACATAAGCAATGTTTGTATCTGAGGATTCCCATATAAGCTGATTTTTTGTAAAGTCTGCTGATGTATCTACTGAGGCTGTAAGATTTGCACTGTTGCCGTAAACCCAGGGTCTGTCTGTACCCTGATAGGAAAGAGAAATAAGCTTTTTATTAACGCTTACCTTTGTTTTTGCCGTAGCACCTGAATCCTTTGCTTTTACCGTAACGGTGAAGCTGAATGCCTTGCCTGTTTCAGGCTCAACTGTTGTTTTTTTGCCCACAAGCGTACCGTCAGAGCGTACGGTTATATAGTCGCTGAATTTGCAGGTGTCTGTTTTAGGCTTGCCGAGCAGAGTTTTTCCGTATTCATAGGTATAATCTGCTCCGGTAACGGTAATGGTTTTATCTGTTGTGTCTGCGGGAGAGAAGGTGGGATTAAGCTTTGTTCCCTCGTCAACATAAACCGTTACACTTTTAGGAAGGGATATTGCTGTGGATTTCACTGCCTTGACAGTAACCTTTACAGTATCCTTGAATCCGCCCTCAGCACTTGTTACAGTGATATCTGCTGTACCTGCTTTTAATGCTGTCACATAACCGTCCTCATCAACGGAAGCTACTGCGGAATTGCTTGATGAGAAGATCAGCTTACGGTTATTTGCATAAGAGGGAAGCACACTTGCTTTGAACAGGTAAGTGTTACCGATTGAAAGTGAGGTTTTTGCACTTGTGAAGGCAACACCGTCAACAGCTCCGTCATCGGTAATTGTTGTTGTATAAGCAAAGGAGCTGAGTGTTTCCTTGCCTTCGGAATCTCTGTAAAATGAACGAAGAGAAAGCTTGTAATAGGTCACCTCATTAAGACCTGTATATTTATAGGAGCTCTTATTTGCAGCTATTGTATCAAGATGAATAAGCTCTCCGTTTTCGCCCTCTCTTATATAAATGTGGTAGCCGCTGACATAGGGCTGAGCCTTCCATGAAACGGTGGCACTTTTGTTTTCTCTTTCAGTAAGAGTGAAGGAGGAGGGTTTTGTAATGGGGGTAAAAATTTTTGAAGTTTTGCTGTTTTCATAGTCACCGTAAACTACCGTACCCTTTGAATTTTTGTAGCGGGAGCAGATGAAGAAGGTGTAGTAACAGCAGCAGTCAAGTGTTTTGAATTTATATGATGTGCCCGTAACGGTTTTAAGAGATTTGAACTCACCTTTTTTATCCGGAGAATTGCTTTTGAGGGCGTAGATTTCATATCCCGTTGCACCGTCCACCTTATCCCAGCTCAGAGATGCTGTGGAGGAGGTATATGAGTTGAGCTTAACATTTTTAACACTCTGAGGACGGGTTGTTGCAAGAACCTCTGAAGAGAAACTGCCGAAAACAGCTTTGGGGTCTTTAGAATTGCAGGCTCTTACCTTGAATTTGTATTCTGAAGCACTTTTGAGCTTTTTAAGGGTGTAAGAAGTACCTGTAAGGCTTTTCTTTTTCTCCCACTTCTTTTTGGAGGTGTTATACATATAAACCTGATATCCCGTTGCATTTTTAACCGATGACCAGGTAAGCTTTACGGAAGAGGTTGTTGTCTCTGCTTTGAGCTTTTCAACCTTGTCCACAAGAGTTTTTGCGGTAATGGTTGCATAGTCGGAATAAAGAGCTTTTGAGCTTTTTTTATAGGCTCTTACTCTGAATTTATATGCAGTGCCCGGCTGGAGGCTCTTTATAGTTGCGGATGTGCCCTTTACAACATCCTTTTTATCCCATTTTTTGGTTTTTGAGTTATACATATAAACACCGTAAGAGGTTGTGCCGGTGCTTTTGGACCAGGTCAGCTTAACGGTACGTGTATAGGTCTCAGCCCTGAGCTTTTTTGGTGTTGCAGGCTTTATGTAAAAGCTTTTGGTAACACTGCCTGAATATTTTCCCTTACCTTTAACGGTAAGGGTGGCGGTGCCCGGTTTTGTGTTGTTCTTATAGCTTACGGTATAATCGGAAGCGGTAAGTGTCTTTTTTTTCAGCTTAACCGTAACCTTGGGCTTTATTGCCTTTCCGGTGTAGGTGTGGCTGGATGTGTATGAAAGCGTTGCATTGGTAATGGGTGTTGCCGCACTTGCAGGAAGCACAAGAACGGTACACATTAACATAATGCAAAGCAAGGTCATAAAGCCTGTTTTGATTATTTTGTTCATATCCCTTCTCCTTTAAAATCCGAGATTGTCATTTACAAGAATAACGTGAATTCTGTCTTTATCTCTGCTTCTGCGGGTTACAACAATCTGGTTACAGATACAGTCATCTGCCATACAGTTGCCGCATTTGCCTGTAAGGGCACAGGGAGTTTTTTTGTTGAGCCTGATTGTGTTCGGGGGTGAAGCTATATTACGGATTCTTCCGTAAGCCTCTTCAATTGTTGAAACTACCTTGTTCATACCCGTTACGATAATAACCTTATCGGGGCCGAATATGAGACTTGCAACTCTGTTTCCGTTGCCGTCAATATTCATAAGCTCACCGTCAAGGGTAATGGCGTTGGTGCTCATAAGGTAATAGTTGGCACTGAAGGCCTCTTTGTAATATTCATTCATATTGTTAAGGGTGTATTTTGCTCTGTCCAGAACCTGTACACCTTCTTTTTCGCTCAGAGCTTTTGTAATGCCGCATTCCTTAATGCTTTCACTGCCGCCCCAGGTTACCGAAGATCCTTCTGCTATCATTGAAAGAACAAGCTCACGGCAATCCTCTTTTGTTTCGCAGTAGTAGCCGTTCATATTTCTTTTGTTAAGATTTGCGATAATGGACTCAGCCTGCTTTTTTCTTGCAAGATGTGTAAAACCCATAGTATCAACTCCTTAAATTAATAAACATATTTATACAATTATATATTATAACAAAAAAGTGTGTTTTTGGCAATAGCAGAAAAAGGAAAATACCTGCTGTCGGTCTTGTTGTTTTTAACTGTAAATAATTTAAACAAATGAAAGATATATAAATGTGAAGAATATAAAAGAAGGACAATTTTTTGAGTTTAAGTTGGATAATCGTGCTAAAAAAAATAAAACAGGGCACAGATTTAGTAGAATTTTCACAAAAAAACAAAAAAGCCTTTCCTTTTCGTTAATATAGTGTTATAATACATTAGTTAAATAGCGACTTGATGTCTTCGTAAAGAAGATGGACTTATATATCGGATAAAAAATTCCGCAATTAAAACTACGGAAAAAGGAGAATGATTTTGGAAAAGCTCGTTATCCATGGCGGTAACAGACTTTGCGGTGAAGTGGATATAAGCGGTGCAAAAAATGCCGCCGTTGCAATTATACCTGCAACCCTTCTCGCTCAGGATGTATGCCGAATAGAGAATGTTCCCAATATCAGCGATGTAAGCTGTATGGTGAGAATACTTAGCCAGATGGGTGCCCAGGTTAAGTATATCAACAAGCATACCCTTGAAATTAATACAAAAACTGTAAATTCATATATTGTACACCACGAAATGACAAAGCAGCTCAGAGCATCTTACTACCTTATCGGTGCTCTTTTAGGCAGATTCTGCAGAGCAAAGGTTGCTCTTCCCGGCGGATGCAATTTCGGTGTAAGGCCTATTGACCTTCATATAAGAGGTTTTGAGCTTCTCGGTGCTGAAACCAGCGTTGAAAATGCAATGATCAATGCAAAAGCTGACCACCTTACGGGCTCCGCAATATATATGGATAAGGTTTCTGTTGGTGCAACAATCAATATTATGCTTGCCGCTGTTAAGGCAAGGGGACTTACCATAATTGAAAACGCAGCCAAGGAGCCTCACATTGTTGACCTTGCAAACTTCCTTAACGCCATGGGTGCCGATATCAGAGGTGCAGGTACAGATGTTATCAAAATCCGCGGTGTTTCCAATATGCACGGCTGTACCTATTCAATTATTCCTGACCAGATTGAGGCAGGAACATATATGGTAGCGGCAGCAGCCACTGCAGGTGATGTTCTTGTTAAGAATGTTATTCCTAAGCACCTTGAATCCATCAGTGCAAAACTTACGGAGTGCGGTGTTAAGGTTACGGAATATGACGATGCAGTGCGTGTTCAGTCAACAGGTAAATTCAGAAAATGCAACATTAAAACAATGCCTCACCCCGGCTTCCCCACAGATATGCAGCCCCAGATGGCAACCCTTCTTACCGTGGCTGACGGAACGAGTATTGTTTCTGAGGGCGTGTGGGATAACCGCTTCAAGTATATTGACCAGTTCATAAGAATGGGCGCTAATGTGCAGGTTGACGGCACAATTGCTGTTTTCCAGGGTGTGGAAGAGCTTACAGGTGCTCCCGTAAGAGCTGACGACCTTCGTGCAGGTGCTGCAATGATTATTGCAGGCCTTATGGCAAGGGGTACAACAGAGGTTGAGGATATAATATATATCGACAGAGGCTACGAGGATTATGTTGAAAAATTCAGAAATCTCGGTGCCGATATGTACCGTAAGGAAATAAAAGACGATTCTGTCAGTACAGCGACGGCAGGTTGATAATCAGAAGCTTTAAACTATACAATAAAAATCCGGTTAACCTTACCGGATTTTTTCTTTGAAAGGAATTACAATATGGCAAGATTCTGCTCACTTTTTTCTTCCTCATCAGGTAATTCTACCTTTATAGGCTCGGCAAGAACAGGGGTGCTGATTGATGCAGGCGTGAGTGCTAAAAAACTAAAAGAAGCTCTTTTGCAGCGTGAGATTGACCCTGCCTCAATCGGTGGAATTTTTATCACTCACGAGCACAGCGACCACATAAAAGGAATGAGAATCCTGGCTTCCACGTTTAATATTCCCGTTTATGCTACTGAGGGCACTCTTGCTTTTCTTGAAGAAAACGGACATGTAACAAGTAAATTTCCCTTTGAAATTGTTCCCCGTGAGGGTATTGAAATAGGTGATATTTTTATTAAAAGCTTTCAGACTCCTCACGATTCGCTGGAAAGCTGCGGATATCAGATAACTCTGCCCGACGGACAGAAGGCTGCCGTTGCAACGGATATCGGACATATAACGGACACGGTGTGGGAAAATATCAGAGGCTGCAGTCTCGTAATGCTTGAATCAAATCACGATGTGGGTATGCTTCAGAACGGTCCGTATCCCTATCACCTTAAAAGAAGAATTCTTTCTCCGGTAGGTCACCTTTCCAACGGTGACTGTGCAAAGGCTGCCGCAGAGCTTATAAAAACGGGAACAACAAGGCTTTATCTGGGACATCTGAGTACGGAAAACAATTTTCCGGACCTTGCTTTTCAGGAAAACTATGCAGCAATATGTGAAACGGGTGCAGTTATTAACAGGGATTATATCCTTGAAGTGAATAAAAAAGAAAACGATGGCGGTATCGTAAGATTCTGAGGTGACGCTATGCTTAACATAACAATTATATGTGTTGGAAAACTCAAGGAACAGTATCTCAGGGACGCTGTTACAGAGTATACAAAAAGACTGTCTTCTTCCTGTAAGCTTAGTATAATTGAGTTGAATGCGGAGAGACTCAGTGATAACCCATCTGAAAAGGAAATAGAAAACGCCCTTAAATCTGAGGGCAGAAGCATAATTGATAAAATTCCCAAGGGCAGCACTGTTTACACAATGTGTGTTGAGGGTAAACAGCGCACGAGTGAAGAATTAAGCCGCGAAATTGACTCTCTTACGGCAAACGGCGTGAGCAGTATTACGTTTATAATAGGCGGCTCCTTCGGCCTTAGTGACGAAGTTAAAAAGCTCAGCAGTCAGCGCCTTTCAATGAGTAAAATGACCTTTCCTCATCAGCTTTTCAGGGTTATGCTGCTTGAACAGCTTTACAGATGTATGCAGATTTCCCTGGGCACAAGATATCACAAATAAAATTTTGCAATTGTGTATTGATTTTACAATACTTTTATGTTAGAATCATTCGGTTGTTTAATTCTGTTAAAAAATTAATTCAGGAGGACTTAAAATGGAATTTTTCGGTATGACTCTTTTCGGCTCTCTTTCAGGCGGAGCTCTTATGGCTGTTGCAGCTGTATGCTTTGTTGTCGGTCTTGTTTTCATCATCAAGGGCGGTGACTGGTTTGTTGATTCAGCATCATGGTTTGCAGAAGCAACAGGTATTCCCAAGTTTGTTGTTGGTGCAACGGTTGTTTCCTTTGCAACAACTCTCCCCGAGCTTCTTGTTTCAGTAAGAGCTGCAATGAACGGCTCAGCTCAGCTTGCAATCGGTAACGCTGTCGGCTCAGTTACTGCTAACACAACACTTATAATGGGTGTTTCACTTGTTGCAATGGCAGGTGCAGTTAACAGAAAGAGCTTTTCACTCAAGGGCGGACTTCTTCTCGGTGCATCAATCGGTCTTACCCTGCTTTCAATTAGCGGTGCACTTCCCACCTGGTCAGCCTTTATTCTCTGGGCAATTTTCCTTGTGTTTATGATCAGTAACCTTGTTGAAGGCAAAAAAGCTTCAGCAAACGATGAGATTGATACATACGAAAAGAAAGAAGTTCCCAAAAAGATCCTCTTCTTCATTCTCGGCACAGCAGGTATCGTATTCGGTGCAGAGTTCCTTGTAGGCTCAGGTCAGACAATTGCAAAGGGCTTCGGTATCAGTGAAGCAATCATCGGCTTTACCGTTATTGCTCTGGGCACCTCACTTCCTGAGTTTGTTACAACTCTTACCGCTATCAGAAAGAAGGAATCAGGTCTTTCCGTAGGTAACATTGTTGGTGCAAATATCATTGACCTTACACTTATTCTTCCTCTTTGTGCAATTATTGACGGTAAGCCTCTTCCCGTTACCGCAACAAACCTCAGCTTTGACTTCCCTGTATGTATTGCCGCTTGTGCAGTAGCTGTTGTTCCCACAATCATTATGGGCAAGTTCAAAAAGTGGCAGGGCTTTGCTCTTCTTGCGATCTATGCTGCATATATGGCTCTTCTCGTTCTCAACGAGGTTGGCGTAGTTGCTCTTTAATCTATCTGAAAAAAAAACTCATCTTTAAATCAATAAAGATGAGCTTTTTTGTTTGTATTTTTAACCGTTAAGTCCCACTGCGTTGCAGTTTTTCTTGTGTTCGGCATAGGTTTCGGCGTAGTAGTAATTCCAATCCTTATCCGTTACAAAAAAGAAGTAATTGCTTTCTTCGGGATAAAGGGCGGCTTTGATTGCATCAATACCGGGGTTGCATATAGGCCCTGCGGGAAGTCCCTCACATTTGTAGGTGCTGTAAAGCTCTGCATATTGTGAGGTGTCGCCGCTGAGGTAGGGTGAATCTGTAATGCAGTCGTTAACATAGTTTCTTGTAACATCACACTGAAGCCTTCTGTAAGCTGGGCTGTTCAGGCGGTTGTGAAGCACGGAAGAAACAAGAGACATTTCCTTGGGGTCGCTTGCTTCCTCCTGAATGATTGAAGCAAGGGTAATTATTTCATCCATTGTGTAGCCGAGCTCATCGGCACGGAAATAAAACTCCTCTGTAAGCTTAGCATCGGTATTTTTAAGAAAACGGGAAAGAGCCAGCTCAGCACTTTCGCCTTTATAGAATTCATAGGTGTCAGGAAAGATGTAGCCTTCAAGCACAAAGGCTTTGTTTTCAGCATTTTTTATCTGTGGAATAAAAGCGTACTCAAGGCTCTTATAATAATCGCCCTGAACAATACCCATAAAATCCTCAGCGGCACACACACTGTTTTCTTCTAATTTTTCGGCAATCTGCTTTGCAGTGTAGCCCTCAGGAAAGGTTAGGGTTACGGTGTTGCTGGCGGTTGTTGTTTGCTTGGGGGTATCTGAGGGCGTAACCTGATTTTTATTATTACCGCAGGCACCAAAGCTCACAAGCAATATAAGTGAGAGTGTGAGAAATAACACCCTTTTCATTTTAATCACATCCTTTTCGTCTTTTATTGTAACATAAAAGAAAATAAAACTGAATAGAATAAGGCATAATTTATGAAAATTGTAAGAAAATACATATAAAGGTGCGGATTTGGAGTCGGATTTCAAAAAAAGACTTGAAAAATACGGAGTTTTAGTATAGAATAAGTGAGTATAAAAATAAATCTTTTTTATTCGGAGGAATATAAAAATGGTATCAGCAGGCGATTTCAGAAACGGCGTTACATTTGAAATGGACGGCAACGTTCTTCAGATTGTTGAATTTCAGCACGTTAAGCCCGGCAAAGGTGCAGCTTTTGTTCGTGCAAAGGTTAAGAACGTAATCACAGGTTCAGTTATTGAACGTACATTCAACCCCAGTGAAAAGTTCCCCACAGCTTTCGTTGAAAGAAAGGATATGGAATA